>DAINCG010000134.1:458-6864 GCA_036732525.1 Pseudomonadota bacterium
CCTCGACATTGGCGCCGAGCTTCCGCGCGTAGACAGGGTCGAGCGCGTGCTCGGCGTCGATGAACGCCGCGACGCCGCCCGTCTTCTGCGCCTCGGCCACGATGTGAAGCGCCAGCGTCGTCTTGCCGGAGCTTTCCGGGCCGTAGATTTCGATGATCCGCCCGCGCGGCACGCCGCCGACGCCCAGCGCGATATCGAGGCCGGGCGAGACCGTCGAGACCGTCTCGATCTCGAGCGCCTTCTGCTCGCCGAGCTTCATGATCGAGCCCTTGCCGAACGCGCGTTCGATCTGCCCGAGCGCCGCCTCGAGCGCCTTCTGCTTGTCCATGTCGCGGCTTTCCACCAGACGTAACGCCGAATCCGCCATCAGGCCCTCCATCCTTTCACACGGCCCCGACCCACGCAATTTGCGCACGACGCCAAGCCGCGATCCAATGGGGACAGTTAGTACCTGATATGTTCCTAAAGTCAACATATGTTCCGAGGAGGCGCGCCGAGAAACCCGGAAACTTTTACGGAATAACGTCTTTGACCTTGCCCGCAAGCTGATTGAGCGTGAACGGCTTGGGCAAAAAGTGAACGTCGCCCAGCCCGGCGAGCTTCTCGCGGAACGCCGATTCGGCGTAGCCCGAAACGCAGACCACGGGCAGGTCCGGACGGAACGTCCGCGCCGCTGCGATCAGGCTCGGGCCGTCAAGTTCCGGCATGACGATATCGGTGACCAGCAGGTCGACGTCGTCGGCCTCTCCCTCCTGGAAAAGCTTGAGCGCGGCTTCGCCCGTGCTCGCCTCGATCACCCGATAGCCCTTGCCGCGGAGCGCGCGGGCCCCGAACAGGCGGACCGGATCTTCGTCCTCCACCAGCATGATCGTGCCTGCGCCGGTCAGGTCGCGCGTTTTCTCGTCCGCCTTCGCCTTGGCTTCCGAGGCAGTCTCGGCGTGCGGCGGCAGATAGAGGGAGAACGTCGTGCCCTTGCCGACCGCGCTGTCGACGAAGATGAACCCGCCCGTCTGCTTCATGATGCCGTAGACCGTGGAAAGACCGAGGCCGGTCCCCTCCCCGAGCGGCTTGGTCGTAAAGAACGGCTCGAAAATGCGGCCGATGTCCTCGGGCTTGATGCCCGCGCCGGTATCGGCGACGTCGATGCGGACATACTCGCCCGCCGGCATCGGCTCCAGCCGGGTGCCGGCCGTGTCGCCGACCGTCTCCATGCGCGTCGAAATGTCGAGCGCGCCCTTGCCGTCCATGGCGTCCCGGGCATTGACGGCGAGGTTTATCACCACCTGTTCAAGCTGCACCCGGTCGACCTTGATGAGGCCGACGTCGCGGCCATGGCGGATATGCAGGGCGACCCCGGCGCCCAACAGGCGGCGCAGCAGGTTGCCGAGATCGGAGAGCGCCTCGCCGATGTCCAGCACCTGCGGCTGCAGGGTCTGCTGGCGGGAAAACGCCAGGAGCTGCCGGGTCAGGTTCGCCGCGCGGTTCGCGTTCTGCTTGATCTGGTTGATGTCCGCGAAGCTGTCGTCGCTCGGATTGTGGCGCAGCATCAGAAGGTCGGCGTGGCCGATGATCGCGGTCAGGAGATTGTTGAAGTCATGCGCCACGCCGCCGGCGAGCTGGCCGACCGCCAGCATCTTCTGCGACTGGGCGAACTGCGCTTCCAGCTTCTTTTCCTGCGTCACGTCCTTGACGCTCGCCGCGATCACCACGGGGTCGTCCTGGACGCGAACCAGAATGGCTTCGCAGGTGGGCTTCGGCCCGTGCGCGAGACGCGCGACGATCGGATGGGAGGCCTCGCCAGCCACGGCGGCCTCGACCGCGGCCGCGATCGCCTCCCGGTCCTTGTCGTCGAACAGCGCCTGAAAAGGCTGACCGATCAGCGTGTGGTCCGCCTGCAGCAGGTCGGCGAAGGCGCCGCTGTATTCCTTCACCGCGCCGTCGCCCGCGAGCAGCGCGACGCTGACCGGCCCGGACTGGAAAAGCTGACGGAACGGCCCCTCCGACCGGGCGGGCGGCGCGGGCGGCGGATCGGCCGGTTCTGGCTCGGGCTCGGGCTCGGGCGCCGTGCTTATGACAGGATCGGCGCGGAGCAGGTCGTCGTCCGGCGGCGGCGGCGGCTGGAAGGCCACGGCGGGCGCGGCGCGCGCCGCCAGCAGGTCCCTTGCAAGCCAAGCCAGCACCGCCAGGCCGACGGCCATGGCGGCAGGGCGCAGCCACGCCGGGTCTTCAACGAGGCCCGCCGCAACAAGCGCGGCGCCCGCGACGAAAACCGCGCTAAGGACGATGCTTCTTGAGCTTCCAGACATAGTTGATGACCTCCGCAACGGCCCTGTAGTGCTCTTCCGGGATCTCTTCCTCGAGGCCGACCGCCGCATAGAGCGCGCGCGCGAGCGGCGGATTTTCAACTATAGGCACGTTATTTTCATTGGCCACCTCGCGAATGCGCAAAGCCGACTTGTCGACGCCCTTGGCGACGACCATCGGCGCGGACATCGCGATCTTGTCGTACTTGAGCGCGACGGCGAAGTGGGTCGGGTTGGTGATGACGACGTCGGCCTCCGGAACCTCGGCGATCATGCGCTTGCGCGAGCGTTCCGCCCGGATCTGACGGAGGCGCTGTTTGACCATCGGATCGCCTTCCGTCTGCTTGTATTCCTCCTTCAGATCCTGGCGCGACATGCGCAGCTTCTTGGTGTGCTCCCACTTCTGGTAGAGGAAGTCGGCCGCCGCGATCGCCGTCATGACCGACAGAACGGCCAGCAGCATGCGGGACGACAGGTCGGTGACGCGCTCGATCAGGGGCCCCGCCGCCACGCCGGCGAAGGTTTCGATCGCGGCGAGCTCCGGCATGACGACGGCGGCGGCGATCGATCCGACGATCACGAGCTTCAGAATGCCCTTCGCAAACTCGGCGATCGATTTCAGCGAGAACATGCGCTTCACGCCCGCGATCGGCGATATCTTGTCGAGGCTGGGCTTCAGCGCTTCCGGCGAGAACAGGAACCCGTTCTGGACAATGCCCGCCAGGAACGCCGCGACGATGAAGAGCGCCGCGGTCGGCGCAATGGCCAGCATCATGTCGCCGAGCACGCCCCCGACGATATCGGCGAGCGTATTGGGCGTGACCTCGATCGTATGGGCGCTTTCGATGAAGCGGGTCAGCGCGACGGAAATGTCCTCCGCCATCGGCGGCGCCAGCCCCATCAGGAAGATGGCGGCGGCCAGGAACATGATCCAGTGATTGACCTCGCGGGAGGACGCCACCTGGCCCTTCTCACGGGCGTCGTCCAGCCGTTTTTGACTGGGGTCCTCTGTCTTTTCGCTGTCGTCTTCGCCCTCGGCCATCGCCGTTCAGCCTCCATAGACTGCGAGCGACTGCAGCTCGACGAAGCGATTGAGGAACCAGTGCATGCCGGCGCCCAGCGTCAGCGCGAGCAGCCCGAGGCCGACGGCGATCTGCAGCGGCATCACGATGAAGAAGACCTGGACCTGCGGCATCAGCCGGGCGAGCAGGCCCATGCCGACGGTGATGACGATGCCGACCAGGATGAACGGCGCTGCGAGCGAGAGCCCGATGGCGAAGCCTTCCGACACCAGCGTCGCGATGGCCTCGGCGAAGCCCTCGACCGGCAAGGGCGCCCCCGGCGGGAAGGTCTCGTAACTGGCGACAGCGCCCGCCAGCATGATGTGATGCAGGTCGGTCACGAAGATCAGCACGACGCCCAGCATGGTCAGGAAGTTTGCCGGCAGCGCCCCCTGCTGCGCCGATACGGCGTCGAAGCTCAACGCGTTGGCGAGGCTGATCTGCGCCGCGATGACGGAGCCCGCCGTCGCCAGCGCCGTCAGAACGAGGCGGGCCGAAACGCCGATGAAAGCGCCGATGGTGATCTCGGCGCCGATCGTCGCGACGCTCTGCCAGAAGCCGCCGAGCAGCGGCGCCGGGTCCCCCACGACGCCGGACAGCGCCGCCGAGATCGCCAGCGCCAGCATCAGCCGGGCGCGCATGTTGACGGTGCTGTCGCCGAAGCCCGGCATGAACATCATCGCCGCGCCGATCCGGCAGAAGACGATGGCGTAGGCCGCGATCTCTCCGGTCAGGACGTCGGTAAGGTTCATGACCCGCCGATGGTGACGATGCGGTCGAACATGCTGCGCGCCAGATCGTCGACATGCGACAGGATGAACGGCGCCAGGATGATGGACGCCCCGAAGATCGCGACGATCTTCGGCACGAACGCCAGGGTCATTTCCTGGATCTGCGTCAGCGCCTGAAACAGCGAAACCGTCAGGCCGACGGCGAGCGCGACCATCATCAACGGGCCGGCCGCATAAAGTATGGTTAATATTCCTTCGCGGCCGACTTCGATCACCTCGACTTCTGTCATAGCAAGGCGCTCCCGCCGATCAGATCGGCATCCGAAGGATTTCCTGGTAGCTCTGCACGACCTTGTCGCGCACCGCCACGACGGTTCGAAGCGCCGCCTCGGCGTCATGCACCGAGGAGACGACCTCGAGCAGATCGGCGTCGCCCTTGGCGGCCTTGATCGTCGTCTGTTCGGCGCCGCCGATGGTCTCGACCGCGGAACGGGCCGCATCCTCGAGCATCGCGGCGAACCCGCCCCCTTCGGCCTTCGGCTTCGCGGCGGCGCCCGGCTGGGCGTTCTGTTGCGTCGCCTGGTAAGCAGCGGCGGCGCCGGACATGGCGATGCTCGGCATGGTGAATTTCCTTGGTCAGGGAACGGCGTTCAGGAGCGGAGAAGGTCGATGGTGCGCTGGAGCATGTTGCGGGCGCCGGTCAGCATTGTGAGGTTCGCCTCGTAGCTCCGCTGCGCTTCCTGCATGTCCATGATCTCGACCATCCGGTTGACGTTCGGCCGCAACACATAGCCTTCGGCGTCGGCGCTCGGATGGCCGGGCTCGTAGGTCCGGCGGAAATCCGACATATCGCGGCCGATGCGCTTGATCGTCACCTCTTCGGCGCCGGTCGCGCGGTCCAGCTCGGACCCGAACGTGATCGTCTTACGCCGGAACGGATCGCCCCCGGGCGTCGCCGACGTCGTGTCCGCGTTGGCGAGGTTCTCCGCGACGACGCGGAGACGCTTGGTCTGCGCGCGAAGTCCGGAGACGGCGGTCTGCATGGCGGAATCGAACGACATCGACGTGCTCCCGGTTCAGCTTTGCGAAATCAGCCGTCGCTCTTCACGGCCATCCGCAGCATCTCCATGTGCTTACGGTAGAGATGCGACATGGTCTGATAATTGAGTGCGGTGTCAGCCGACTTCTTAAGTTCGTGCTCGAGATCGACAGAGTTGCCGGAGAGGGTCGTTTCCTGCCCGTTGGCGAAGAGCTGCATGTGGCCCGACCCGCTCCGCAGCGCGATCTTGATGTGCCCCGGCCCCGTCTGCGACGTGGTCGCGGCGAGGCTCAGCGCGCGGCCAAACGACAGCGGCTTCAACTCCTTCGCCTCGTAGCCCGGCGTGTCGACGTTGGCCACGTTCTGGGAGATAACGGCCTGCCGGTCGGTCAGCCAACGCATGCGCGCGCCGAGTTGCCTGAAAACCGAAAGGTCTGAGGTCGCCATCACAATTCCGTGCGGTTATTGGCGAAAAATCGACCATTCCCTTACCCACCGGATTGTAAATGCGCCGTTAACGTGGGTATTTTAGGATATCTTTTCCGAACCACTGCTAGGCACGGCAGATCGGATCGGATGCAACCGCCCGTATCGTCGGAGCACTAGTCGCCAAATGCTTTATCTCACCCGAAAGATCGGTGAGAGCGTCGTCATTAACGGCGACATCGAGGTTACCGTTATCGAAGTGCGTGGACGTTCCGTTCGGCTGGGATTCACGTTCCCGCCAAGCGCGTCCGTCCTTCGACGGGAAATCTTCGAACGCGTCCAGGCCGAGAACCGGGCCGCCGCCGACGGCACGGCCCTGCTGGACGACCTCGGCGCCGCCGCCAAGAAGGCGCCTGCGGAAAACGATTGATTCCCGACGCGGCGGCTTCCGCCTGATCCGACTTCCATGACCCGCGCCGCGACGCCGCAGATATTGCGCGCATTGGCGCGCGCGTTGCCCCGACGGCGTCGACAAATCGCGTTCGACCGCTGGAGCGCAAGCTTCCGTTAACCATACGGGCCGCAAGATACGCCTGTCCGAAACCGGCGCATGGATCTTGCCTTGCCCGCCTCTGCCCCTCCCCCTTCGAAGCGGACGCGGGCCGTTGCGATCTCCCGCAAGGCGCGTTCAGCAGCCGGCGGCCGCGGCCCGCTGGCCGAAGCGATCCTGGCCGTCGCCGCGGAGAAAGGCGTGACGATCCAGCGGGACGCCGATCTGGCGGAAGTGCTGTCGGCGCTCGGACCGGAAGGCGCGTCCTCCGACGCAGCGACCGCCCTGACCGCGGC
>DAINCG010000134.1:6874-11413 GCA_036732525.1 Pseudomonadota bacterium
GGACCGGCTCTACCGCCTGAACGACGAACGAAAATAAACGACGGGACCGCACCCATGAACGTGGCAAACCCAATTTTCGACGACCTCGAAGGCGCCCGCGCCGCGATCCAGCGGGCGATGCATGCCCTCGACGTCGACGCGGACTTCAGCCTGCGCGACATCGAAGCGAAGGTCGACCTCGCCGCCGCCGCGGCGACTTCGGTTCCCGTGGGCGACCGCGACGCGGCGCACACGCTGCTTCTCAATCTGGTCGCCGACCTGAACGGCCTGCATGCCCGGATCAACCGGGAACACCGCCGCGCCTCAGAGCGCCTCGGCCGATCCACCGTGAACCGGAAAGCTTTCCTCGCCTACGGCGACCGACTCCGCGGCGGAAGCTGAGAAGGCATGTTTGACCTCGAAACCATCGTCCGCTTCGTCGCGGCCTTCGCGCTGGTCGTCGGCATGATCGCGCTCGCCTCCTACGCCGCGCGGCGCTGGCGGGCCTCGGTCGGCGTCAAAGGACGCGGCGGCCGGCGCCTGCAAATGGTCGAAGGCCTGGCGATCGACGCCAAGCGCCGTCTCGTCCTCGTGCGCGCCGATGGGTCGGAACACCTGCTTCTGGTCGGGGGCGACAGCGATCTTCTGATTTCCAGCCAGCCCCTGGCGGATTCGCCGCAGCCCCAGCCGGAGACGTCGTCCCAGTGAAGAACCGGATCGCCCGCTTCGCCGTCCTGACGGCAGCGGCGGCGCTCGCCTTAATGGCGGCCGCGACCGCCGCCAAGGCGCAGTCGCTGTCGATCGACCTCGGCGACGGCGACGCCTCCTCGACCGCGCGGATCGTTCAGCTCGTCGTCCTGCTGACGGTGTTGAGCCTGGCCCCGTCGATCCTGGTCATGGCGACGTGTTTCACGCGCATCGTCGTCGTGCTGTCGTTCCTGCGCAGCGCGCTCGGAGCGCAGCAGGCGCCGCCGAACATCGTGCTTGTCAGCCTCGCCCTCTTCCTGACGGCCTTCATCATGGCGCCGACATTCGAGACGATCTACGAAGACGCCGTCCAGCCGCTGATGCAGGAACAGATCACGGAGGAGCAGGCGCTTGGCCGGGCCGTCGATCCGATACGCGGCTTCATGCTGAAACACGTCCGCGAGGAAGACCTTCGGCTCTTCCTGGACAGGTCCGGCGTCGGCACGCCAGAAACGCCGGAAGCGACGCCGCTGAAGGCGCTGGCGCCGGCGTTCATGATCAGCGAGCTTCGCCGGGCCTTCGAGATCGGGTTCCTCCTCTTCATCCCCTTCCTGGTGATCGACATGCTGGTCGCGTCGGTCTTGATGTCGATGGGCATGATGATGTTGCCGCCGGTGATGATCTCACTGCCGTTCAAACTGATCTTCTTCGTCCTGGTCGACGGCTGGCGCCTGGTCGCCGGCAGCCTCGCACAATCCTACGGCTGAGCGCCTGCCCCCCATCCGATCGCTCGGCCACAAAGCAAGCGCGCCGCCCTGGATATCCAGGGCGGCGCTTTTGCATTTGGGGTCGACGAGGCTTGGCGACGTTATGGATACTTGACTGGCCGCCGACGTCAGAACGCCTGGCGCCAGGCAGCGCCAGCGGTTCGGCCGATCGGTCGACCTCAGCCCTGGCGCGCCGCCTGGTAGGTCTTCAGCGCGTCGGCCAGGGAGTCGGCGTTTGCCACCGCGGCCCGCGCCGCCGCAAGGGCGTCCGCGCCGCCGTCGACGGTCGGGGTGGCCAGCGCCTTCATGGCGCTCGCCATCGCGGGGTCGTCCATGCGGGGGCCGACGCGTTCCGAGATCGCGCGCACCTCGGCGTCGGCGCCGAGCATTGTGGCCGCGACGGCCCAGCGCAGCGCCGTCGCCTCGGCGTCGCGATCGAGCGCTTCGCCCTCGAACATGCCGGCCGCTTCGAGCGCACGATAAGCGGCGCGGGCGGCGACCCAGTCGCCGGCGCGCCATGCAAGCCGACCGCGCAGCTTCAGGCTCCCCGGATCGGTCGCGTCCGCCAGCAACGCCACGGCCTCTTCGCTCCGGCCAAGGCCTGCAAGAGCCTCCGCCCGGGCTTCGGCGCGACGCCGCGTCACAGGCGCCGCAACATCTTCGGCGGCGGCCTCGCTCGCGACCAGTGCCTGCAAGGCGCCCTGCCAATTCCGACGCGTATTGCGGATCTCTGCCAACTCGCCGCCGAGTTCGGCCAAGAGCGGCCCCTCGACCCGGTAGCGCACGAGGTGGTCCAGCGTTTCTTCCGCTTCCTCGATCAGATCGAGGGCGGCCAGACGCCGAGCGAACGCGGCGAGCGCCCGGTCGCCCTTGTCGCCCGGCGGCGCCAGCTCGCGATAGTCCTGAAACAGCGCCGCCGCCTGCAGCGCATCGAGGTCCGCGGCGCCGCCGTCGACGAACGCGGTCTCGAAACCCGCAGCAAGGGCGGCCCGGACGTCAGTCGTGTCGCGGCTCGGCCCGAAGACGTGCGCCGCCTCGCTCAAGGCGCGGAAACCACGGCGGTAGTCGCTCATCGCGAGACGGAGGCCGCCGAGGGTCTTCAACGTCTCGTATTCGGTCCGATCGCCGCGCCAGGCGAATTGAAGCCGCTCCAGCCGCTCCGCCGCCGCAGCGGCGTCGAGCTGGCCGGTCGCATGACGCAACCGGACACGGTTGAGCTCCGCCTTCGCGCGCACTTCCGCGTTGCCGTCGCGGCGCGCGACGTCGTAGTTCCGCAGCGCCGCGTCGACGTCGCCGCGGGCCGCCGCGACGCCGCCAACGACGTTCGCAAAGGCCGCGCGCGCGGTCGGATCCGTCAGGCCGCCCGCAGCGGAAGCGAGGAACTGCTCGGCGAGGTCCGGCATGCCGGCCTCCAGCGCCGCTTCACCCGCCGCAACGCCCAGCCGCGCGCGATGCCGCTCGGGCCAGGCTTCGACGGCGTTCCAGAATCGGCGGAACTTCGCGGCGGCGAACCGGTGGTCGCCGGTTTCGGCCATGCCGAGCGCGCGCCAGATTTCGACGTGTGGATCGCCGGCGAGGTCCGGGCTGTTCAGATCGGGCGCGGCCAGATCGTGCTGGCCTAGCATGGCGCGCGCGATGCCCCGCATGGCGCGGACGTCGGAGCGATCGGCGGCCGCCTTGTCGCTCAGCACGATGGTCCGCAAGTGCCCGATCGCCTCGGCGGCAAAGCCGTGCGCGAGCGCAAAGCGGGCAAGATCAAGCCGTATCGTGTTCCGTGCGAACTCCGCGAGCCCCGATAGGGCGCGGAGTTCTTCGGTGATGCCGTCGCCGTAGGAATGCGAGGCCCCGCGCCATGTCGTGGGATCGATCTGGCTCGGCGCGGTTTCGACCTCCGACTGCGTGACGCTGTCCGGGCTCGAGAGCTTCAGGCCGCCCCGCCGTGCGATTTCGATGGCGCCGCCGCCAACAAGCCGGACGCTGACGCCTTCCGCCTTGGGCTCGACCATGGCGCCGACGGCCGTTTCGGCCACGTCGACTTCCGGAGCGACAAGCGACCTGTCGACGCGAACGGGCTCGGACACCGCAATGGCGAACAAGGCGTCGCCCACTTCCGGGTCAACGATCCGGACCAGCCGGCCGTCGCCGAGTCCGCGCACGTTCACAGTCGGACCGTTCTCGCCGTCCATCTGGCGCGACGGCCGGCGCGACATCGGTTTCGGAGCAAAAGCGAAACGCCAGCGGCCATTTTCACGCCATGCGTCGAGCGCAACCCGCTTGCCGGCCTTCACATGCAGGATGGTCTTGTCGTGCTGCGGCAGTTGCACGACATCGACGCCCGCGGCCAAGGCGGCGCTGAGATCGACCTGGCGCGGCGTATCGAGAACGATCCAATGGGCGCCGGCGCGCGAAAATGCGACCGCGCGATCCTCGGGCCCGCCGAGGGTCAACACGACCCGGTCGCCGGCGACGTCGGCCTCCATGGGCGCCAACGTGCGGGCGGCAGGCTCCGGCGGCGGCGGCGCGGCAAGGCCTTCCGGCGGGATCGCCGCGAGATCGGGCGCCTGCGTCGCCGGACGGGCGTCTTCCTGCGCCGTCTTGGGCGGCGCGGCCTTCGTGGCGTCCGTCTTCGCGGTCGCGGCCTTGGCCGGCGGCGCTTTCACGTCCTGCGCCGTCTGAGCGGGGGAGGTCTTCGCCGCCATCTCCGGCATTGCCGCCGGCGCTTCCGCCTTGGCGGGCTGGGGCGTGGACTTGGGCTTTGACTCAGGCTTCGACCCGGGCGGCGGCTGGTCCGGCAACGCCTCGCCTTTGCCGTTCTCGTAGATGTCGATGACGACATGATCGCCGTGAAGCCAATGTTTCACGCTCTGGGCGGCGGAATAGGTCAGCCGCGCGGCGCCGCCGCCGATTTCCTCGAACTCGACGCGCTTCTGCCGATCGAGCCGCCGCGTGTCGAAGCCGTTCGGCGCCGCGAACCGTACGATCGCCCCATGCGGCTGCAATTCGACGGCGTACTCCGTCCGCTCCCGCCAATCGAAGACGATGCGGACGAAGTCGGCATGGCGGCCATAGCGAACGCGAACGGGATCGGCGTCGGCCGCGAAGGCCG
>DAINCG010000135.1:0-11304 GCA_036732525.1 Pseudomonadota bacterium
GGCTACACCGGGATTCGGCCGACCCAGGATGGCTGCGATCATTTCGACGGGCCGATGCAGGTCTTCCAGTGGCACAAGGAAGGCTTCGATTTGCCGGAGGGTTCCGTGCTGCTGGCGACTGGCAGCGACAGCTTCCCGAACCAGTGCTTCCGCCACGAGGCGCATTGCTTCGGGCTGCAGTTTCATCCCGAAGTCACTTACGAGATGATGCAGCGCTGGTCGAACCCGACCTCGCCGACCATGCAGAAGCCCGGCGCCATGCCCCGCGAGGAGCAGTTGAAGCTGCACCCAACCGTCGATCCGCCATTTGCTCAATGGACGGAGCGCCTGGTCGATCACGTGATCCAACTCTCCGAACAGGCGGGCGCCTGCCAGAAATCCGCCGCCGCCTGAACTACCGGTGGCGGTAGCCCTGCCGCGCGAGATTGAGCGCGCGGCCGTCCGGTCCGCGCACGACGACCTGCGGCTCCCCGCTCGCACACGGGCCTGCCGACCCGATGCGCGCGACCGGCACGCCCGTCGCGACCGCAGCTTCCGCGATCCCGGCCGCCGCCGCCGGCGGGGCTGTAAACACAAGCTCGTAGTCGTCGCCGCCGCTCAGCAGGTCCGCCAATGCGCGGCCAGACCGCCGCGCCGGCGCGGACAAGGGGACGGTCGCCGCGTCGATGACCAGATCGACGCCCGATGCAGACGCGATGTGGCCGGCGTCCGCGATCAGCCCATCGGACACGTCCGCCGCAGCCGTGGCCCCCGCATCCCGAAGCGCCGCGCCGATCGCAAGGCGCGGCGACGGCAAGCGAAAGCGCGTCGCGAGCCAGTCGCGGTCGGCCGCATCCAGGCCGGCGAGTTCGCCCTGGGCGGCGGCGAGGCCGAGCAGGCCGTCGCCGATCGTTCCGGTGACATAGAGATCGTCGCCGGCGCGCGCGCCGCTCCGTCGGACCATTCCGCCCGCGGGGACCGAACCGATGGCCGTGATCGACGCCGCGCTGGGTCCCGGCGTCGAAACGGTATCGCCGCCGAACAGCGCAATGCCGAACAGCAGCTGGTCCACGCCGAGCCCGGCGGCGAAACCGCCGATCCAGTCGTCGTCAGCGTCATCGCCGAGCATGAGCGTCAGCAGATAGCCTTCGGGCCGCGCGCCCTTGGCCGCAAGGTCGGAGAGGTTCGTTCGCAGGAGGCGCCGCGCCACGATGTCCGGCGCTTCGTCCGCAAGGAAGTGGACGCCGGCGACATTGGCGTCGACCGTCAGCACCAAGTCGCGGCCTTCCGGCGGCGACATCACCGCCGCATCGTCTTTCAGGCCGAGCCCGCCTGCGCCCGCCAGCGGCGCGAAATGCCGCGCGATCAGATCGAACTCGCCGGCGCGGGCCATGGCGCCGCCCTCAGAATTCGTCCGGGCGCACCAGATGGCCGATCCGGTCGAGCGCCGCGTTTACGAGAGACGCTTCCTGCGGGCCGAAGAAATCGTCGGCGATGTCCACATACTCGCTGATCGTGACCTTGGGCGGCGCCTCCGCGATGGCGAGAAGCTCCGCCGCGCCCGCCACCAGGATCGCCTGCAGGACGAGCTCCATGCGCTCCAGCCGGCGGTTCTGCAACGCCCCCTGGACGAGGTCGATCAGCTTCTCGCCATTGTCGTCGACGGCCGTGATGATCAGATCAAAGAAGCGCCGGTCGGCCACCAGCGACATGTCGTCGACCGCTTGGCCCAGATAATGGCGGCGCATCTCTTCCGCCGCGCCCTTGAGCGGCTTGTGAACGACTTCGGCCTGGTAGAGCGTCTGTACTGCGGCGACGCGTGCGGTGCGGCGGCGGCTGGCCGTCCGGCCGCCGGCCGCGTCCGTCGCTTGGGCGGCCATCAAAGCCCGCCGCGGAAGCGGCGCTTCATGGCGATCATGCCAAGGCAGGCGAGCGCCGCTTCGCGCCCCTTGTTCTTCTGGTCGACCCGGGCCCGCACGAGCGCCTGCTGCTCGTTCTCGCAGGTCAACAGGCCGAAGCCGACCGCAAGACCGCGGTTCACGGTCAGGTCCATCAGTCCGCGCGCGGTTTCCTGGCAGATCAGGTCGTAATGGCTGGTCTCGCCGCGCAGCACGCAGCCGAGCGTGACGAACCCGTCGAACAGTTTGCCGCCGTCGCGCCGCGTCGCCGCGAGCAGCACGGCCGCAGGCATCTCGAATGCGCCGCCGACGAGCACCTTTTCGCTGGTCGCGCCGAATTCCTTGATGGCGTCCATGGCGCCGCGTTCCAGCTCATCGACGATGTGCCGGTAGTAGGGCGCCGAAATGACGAGGATATGAGAGCCCTCGGCGGGCTCAAGGTCCAGATAGTCCGAAGCATCGGGCAACGGAGCAAGTCTCCTGATCGGAAATTTTGGTCGGTCTTAGCTTCAGCAGCCGTCGGTCGTATCACGCACGACCGGCCGCGTTTCGATGACGTTCAGGCCATAGCCTTCGAGGCCGATGATCCGCTTCGGCGCGTTGGTCAGCAAGATGAGGTTTTTAACGCCGAGGTCCAGCAGAATCTGCGCGCCTACGCCATAGTCGCGGAGTTGGCCGGCGCCGCGGCGATCCGCCTTGACGCCGAGTTCCGCCTGGATGCGCTCCGACAATGTCGTCGCACGCGTTTCCCGAATCAGCACGACCACGCCACGGTCGGCCTGTCCGATCATCTCCATCGCCTGCTGCAAGCCGCCGCCGCGCTGGCGGTGATGGTCGCCCAGCAGATCTTCCAGGATGTTGAGGGCATGCATGCGCACCATCACGGGCGCATCGCCGGCGACGTCGCCCTTGACCAGGGCCACGTGCTCCGTGCCTTCGAGCGTCGAGCCGAAGATCACCATACGGAAGTCGCCGCCGAACCGGCTGTGCAGCTCGGTCTCGACGATGCGCTCGATCGTGCGGTCGAAACGGCGGCGGTAGGCGATCAGGTCGGCGATCGCGCCGATCTTCATGCCGTGATACTGCGCGAACTGGATCAGTTCGGGCAGCCGCGCCATGGTGCCGTCCTTGTCCATGATCTCGCAGATCACGCCGGACGGGTTCAGGCCGGCAAGGCGCGCGATGTCGACCGCGGCCTCGGTATGGCCGGCGCGGACGAGCACGCCGCCGTCGCGGGCGCGCAGCGGGAAAACATGGCCGGGCGTGACGATGTCGTCCTTGCCCTTGGCCGGATCGATGGCGACGGCGATGGTCCGCGCCCGGTCCGGCGCCGAAATGCCGGTCGTCACCCCTTCGCGCGCCTCGATCGAGACGGTGAAGGCGGTGGACTGACGCTGCCGGTTGTCCTGCGGCATCAGCGGCAGGCCGATCTCGTCGACGCGCTGCGACGTGATCGCGAGGCATATCAGGCCCCGGCCGTGCGTCGCCATGAAATTGATGATCTCCGGCGTCGCCATCTGCGCCGGAATGACGAGGTCGCCTTCGTTCTCCCGATCCTCGTCGTCGACGAGGATGAACATGCGGCCGTTGCGGGCCTCTTCGATGATCTCATCGATCGGCGACAGGAATGCGAGGTCCTCGTCCGTCCGCTTCAAATCTTCGGCGAGGGCCTGCGGGCTGAGCCGCGCCATGTCGTTCCGATCGGCGCTCACGCCAGATCCTCCGTCTCCAAGAGGCGCTTAACGTACCGCGCTAGCATATCGATTTCCAGGTTGACCCGACTGCCGACCTGAAGGTCGCCGAAAGCGGTGTGCGCCAACGTGTGCGGAATGATGGCAACGTGGAAGCCGTCGTCGTCGACGCCGTTCACCGTGAGCGATACGCCGTCGACCGCGACGGAGCCTTTTTCGGCGACGAACCGCATCAGCGCGCGCGGCGCCGCGAAGTGAAAACGCCACGCGTCGCCATCCTGTTTGCGCTCCCGCACCGTCCCGACGCCGTCGACATGGCCGGACACGATATGGCCGCCAAGCTCCTGCCCCAGCGTCAGCGATCGCTCGAGATTGACGCGGGCGCCGATGCGCCAGTCGCCGATCGTCGTCCGCGCCAGGGTTTCGTTCGAGCTGTCGAAGGCGACCCAACCCGCATCCTTGGCGACGACGGTGTGACAGGCGCCCGAGAGCGAGATCGAGGCGCCCATGGCGATGTCCGCGACGTCGTAAGCGGTTTCGACCGTCAGGCGCGCGCCGGCGTCGCTCCTTGCGATCTCGCGGATGCGTCCGACATCGCTGACCAAGCCAGTGAACATGATTCGGTATTCCTTAGGTCCGCTTTCGGACATAGAGGTCGGCGACATCGGCGCCGACGCGCGACGTGTTTCTTAATTCGAATCTAGGCGCATCCGCCACGCGGACCAATCCCAGCGACCCCAACGCCGGAACGCCGTCGCCGCCAATCGCGACCGGCGCCCTGTAGGCGTGGATGCGGTCGATAAGGTCGGCCTTTAGCAGTGCGGCGGCGACCGCCCCGCCGCCTTCGACCAGGACGCGCGTCAAACCGGCGGCGCCGAGCATCCGCGCGATCGCGACGACATCGAGGCCGTCCTTGGCGAGCGGCGTCGGGATCACCTTGACGCCCAGCGCCTCCAGGGCGCTCCGCCGGCCGGCGTCCGCATCCTCGGCGGCGAACAGCCAGGTCGGCCGCACGCCGGCCGCGGCGGCAAGATCGTGCGTCGGCGGCAGGCGGAGACGGCTGTCGAGGAGGATACGCAACAGCGACGCCGCCTCGATGCCCGGCAGCCGGCAGTCGAGGCGCGGATCGTCCGCAAGCGCCGTCCCGATGCCGACGAGAATGGCGTCATGCTCGGCCCGGAGCAGATGCCCGGCGCGCCGCGCCGCCGGGCCCGTGATCCATTTGCTGTCGCCGCCCGCGGCGGCGATGCGTCCGTCCAGGCTCGTCGCCGCCTTCAAGGCGAACATGGGACGGCCATGCAAGATGCGCGTCAGGAAACCCGGCTGATCGTATCTTGCGTCTTCGGCGCAGAGCCCAACGTCAACGGCTATTCCGGCGGACCGCAGACGATGAAAGCCGCCGCCATCCACCCGTTCGTCCGGATCGCCAATGGCCACGACCGCGCGGGCGACGCCCGCGGTGATCAACGCCTCCGTGCACGGCGGCGTCAGTCCATGATGGTTGCAGGGCTCCAGCGTGACGAACGCGGTCGCGCCGCGCGCCCGTTCGCCGGCCCGTTTCAACGCCTCGGTCTCGGCATGGGGGCGGCCGCCAGGTTGGGTCCAGCCGCGGCCGGCGACAGCGCCCGCGTCATCCAGAATCACGCAGCCGACCGCCGGGTTGGGCCAGACACGGCCAAGGCCGCGGCGGCCGAGAGCGAGCGCCGCGGCCATGGCGGCGCGGTCGGCCGCGCTATTCGACATCCTCGTCTAGACCGCCAATAAAATCTTCAAAATCCTTGGCTTCCCGGAAATTCTTATAAACTGACGCGAACCGCACATAGGCGACGGAGTCGAGCGAACGCAGCGCCTCCATCACGACCTCGCCGACATGGTTCGCCGGGATTTCCGTCTCGCCCATCGTTTCGAGCCGGCGGACCAGCGACGCGACCACACGGGCGATGCGCTCCTCCTCGACCGGACGCTTGCGGAGCGCGATCCGCATTGACCGTTCGAGCTTGTCGCGATCGAACGGTTCGCGCTTGCCATTCGCCTTCACCACCGTGAGTTCGCGCAGATGCACGCGTTCGAACGTGGTGAACCGGGCGCCGCATTCCGGACAGGCGCGGCGCCGGCGGATGGCGGTGTTGTCCTCGGTTGGGCGGGAATCCTTAACCTGCGTGTCGGCGTGACTGCAAAACGGGCAGCGCATCGGTCCCCCTTCCCGAGTCCTTTAGAAGCCGCCGTAGACCGGGAATCGCTTGCAGAGTTCGGCGACCTCAGCCCGGGCGGCCGCCTCCGCGGCGCCGTTATTCTCGCGCGATTTTGCGAGTTCGGCCAAGACCTCGCCGATGATCTCGCCAACCCGCTTGAACTCCGCGGGTCCGAAGCCGCGCGTCGTGCCCGCCGGCGTGCCGAGACGCAGGCCCGACGTGACGGCCGGCTTCTCCGGATCGAAGGGGATCGCGTTCTTGTTGCAGGTCAGGCCTGCCCGCTCCAGGCTCGCCTCCGCGTCGCGGCCGGTGAGGCCCAGGGGACGCAGGTCGACCAGCATCAGGTGGGTATCGGTGCCGCCGGAGACGATGTCGAGCCCGGCGCCCTTCAGCGTTTCCGCCAGCATGTCGGCGTTCGCGACGATGCGCTCGGCATATTCGACGAACTCGGGCCGGAGCGCCTCGCCGAAGGCGACGGCCTTGGCGGCGATGACGTGCATCAGCGGGCCGCCCTGGAGGCCGGGGAACACCGCCGAGTTTACCTTCTTGCCGAGGTCCTCGTCGTTCGAGAGGACCATGCCGCCGCGCGGGCCGCGCAGGGTCTTGTGCGTCGTCGTGGTGACGACGTCCGCGAACGGCAGCGGACTCGGGTGGACGCCGGCGGCGACCAGACCCGCGAAATGCGCCATGTCGACCATCAGCTTCGCGCCGACGCTGTCCGCGATGTCGCGGAAGCGCGCGAAATCGATGACGCGCGGATAGGCCGAGCCGCCGGCGATGATCAGCTTCGGCTTGTTCTCGGCCGCCAATCGCTCGACCTCGTCGAAATCGATGCGCCCGTCATCCTTGCGGACGCCGTACTGAACGGCGTGAAACCACTTGCCCGACTGGTTGGGCGCGGCGCCATGGGTCAGGTGGCCGCCGGCGGCCAGCGACATGCCGAGGATCGTGTCGCCCGGCTTGATCATCGCCATGAACGCGGCCTGGTTCGCCTGCGCGCCCGAATGCGGTTGCACATTGACGAAATTGCAGCCGAACAGCCGCTTCGCCCTGTCGATGGCCAGCGTTTCCGCGACGTCGACATACTCGCAGCCGCCGTAATAGCGGCGGCCCGGGTAGCCTTCGGCATATTTGTTCGTGAGCACGCTGCCCTGCGCCTCCAGGACGGCGCGGGAGACGATGTTCTCACTCGCGATCAGCTCGATCTGGTCCTGCTGGCGGCCGAGTTCGTGGCGAACCGCGGCGTTCAGTTCGGGGTCCGCGGTCGCGAGGCTCGTTTCGAAAAAACCTTCCGGCGCGGATTTGACGGTCGCTGCGACGCTCATCTCAGCGCGACTCCTGAAGCGGCTTGGGGAACAGGGGGCGGGGTTTCCCACAGTCCCGGCCCGGACGCAATGCAGACCCGCCTGCCGACGCCGAAACACCGGGATTCACGCCGAACGCATAGTGAACTAGTATCCCTTCAGGCAGCGCAATCGGAACAATCATGGATTCTGCAGCGCAGATTGGCGAATTCTTGGCGACCGTACCGGACGCCGCCTTGCTGGCCGGCTTCGCCGGGACGGCGCTCGCCATTCTGCTGCTGGCGTTCATGGCGTTCCGCGCCCGGGGCGGCCAAGGCCTGGATCGCATCGAGGCCCAGCTCGCCCTGCTGGCGGAAGAGCGCTACCGCGCCGACGCCCGGCTCGCGGCCGGGATCGACGGATCGCTCGACCGCGCGGCGAACGCGGCGCAGACGGGGTTCGCCGCGCTCGCGGAACGGCTCGGCCGGATCGACGCCGCGCAAGCGCGCATCGTTGAACTCTCGGGCCGGATCGCCGATCTCGACCGCACGCTGAACGACAAGCAGGCGCGCGGCGCCTTCGGGGAAGCCCGTTTGTCCGATTTGCTGCGGGACGCGCTGCCGGCCGACGCCTTTCGCGAGCAGGCGACGCTCGGCAACGGACGACGGGCGGACGCCCTGGTTTTGCTGCCGCAGCCGCCCGGCCCGATCGCGATCGACAGCAAGTTTCCTCTCGAGCGCTACAGGGCCTTGCTCGAAGCCGAGGATCCGGCCGACCGAACCCGCGCCGCCGCGGCGTTCGGCCGGGACGCGGCGAAGCACGTGGCCGACATCGCCGACCGCTATATCGTGCCGGGAGAGACTGCCGACTGCGCGCTGATGTTCGTGCCAAGCGAGGCTGTCTATGCCGAAATCCACGGCCGGCAGCGGCAGGTCGTCGAAGAAGGCTTTCGCCGGCGCGTCTATATCGTATCGCCGACGACGCTCTGGGCGACGCTCAACACCGCCCGCGCGATCCTGAAGGACGCCCGCATTCGCGCGGAATCGCATGCGCTGCAGCAGGAGGCGCTGGGCCTCGTTCAGGACGTCGCCCGGCTCGCCAGCCGGGCCGAGCAGGCCAAGCGGCGGCTGGAACTGGCGGAGGCCGATTTGAACGATCTCGCGACCGCGGCGCGTTCGGCTGAACGTCGCGGCCGCCGCATTGCGGAATTCGACCTCAACTCCTGACCGCCGCCTTAAACCCGCCTTAACCGATGCTCCGTACCGTAGAGCTGTCAGGTTCAGGTCCAGGTAGGACCGATCTAACGAAAGCCAACGGACGTGGGGATTCTCGGATCAATCCACCCGCAGTTGGCCGGCTTGAACCGCGCGACCCAGAAAGTGGGGGACGTGGCTGCGAAATCAGCTCGGGGCGAGGCAGGAGCGCCACGCGACCGAGTTGACCTGATTGCCGCTGAACGCAGCTTCCAGGCGAGCGTCAAGGCGATCCAGGCCGGCGAACAGATGACGGGGATATTGCTCGACATCAAGACCTGAACGGTCCTGATCGAGCACGAAGAACGACGCCGATTTGGGGCGACGGACGCCGGGTCCGCCGCCCATTCGGCATGTCTGCAACCTCGCAGAATTGTGACGCCTGTTGCGCTCGGATCGCCGGCGCTTCCCCCATATAAGGTCTCTAGACGCATCGGCCCTAGCCAGGAGGCGCCCCGGCATGCGACCAGAGACCGAGCCCGACGTTCGCCCGCATGCGCCGCGACTTCGCGCGCCACGACTGGCCTTCGTCGCCGCAGCGTTCATCTTCCTCTCCGCCTTCGGGAGCGGCGAACGCTTGTTCGCGCCTTCCGCCGATCTCTGGGACCGCTGGACGGCGCACGACGCCGCGTCGACGGCCACGGTCGATCACGCAGCCTGGGACGCCTATCTGGCGAAGCACCTCGTGGTTTCGCCGAACGGACCCAATCGCTTCAGATACGCACAAGCCAAGGCTGACAAGGGGGCGCTCGACGCTTATGTCGCAGCCCTCGCCGCCCAGCCGGTCAGCAAGCTCGCGCGGCCGGAGCAGATGGCCTACTGGATCAACCTCTACAACGCGCTGACGGTGAAGACGGTGCTGGCGCATGATCCCGTCGATTCGATACGCGACATCGACATCTCGCCCGGCTTGTTCGCCGACGGGCCATGGGACAAGAAGCTGATCGCCGTCGAGGGCGTCGAGCTCTCGCTGAACGATATCGAGCATCGCATCCTCCGGCCGATCTGGAAGGACGGTCGCGTGCACTATGCCGTCAATTGCGCTTCGATCGGCTGCCCTGACCTCCAGCCCAAGGCCTTTCGCGCCGCCTCGCTCGACGAGTCGCTCGACGCCGCCGCCCGCGCCTATGTGAACGATCCGCGCGGCGTCACCGTTCGACGGAACGACGTCGTCGTCTCCAAGATCTACGACTGGTTCATCCGTGACTTCGGCGGCAATGAGAAAGGCGTGATGGCGCATCTGAAGCGCTTTGCCGATCCGAAACTGAAGGCCGCGCTCGACAAGGTCGGCGAGCTGGACGAGGTCCAGTACGACTGGTCGCTCAACGACGCGCGGTCCTGATCCGGCATGCGAATTGGGATCGCCCTCGCGGCGGCGGCCGCGTGCCTCGCAACGTCCGCCGCCCGCGCCGATCTGATCGGCGACGGCAAGAACTGGGACGTCGCGACCGTGCCGAACGAAGCAGCGAGCCGCTTCACCTATCCCGCGCCCGGCGAGGTCGATGTCGAGTCTGACGGCTCGGTCGCATTCCTCTATCGCGAGGTCGATCCGCCGACCTCCGGCGGCGTCGCCTGGAACTGGCGGGTCGACCGGTCGGCCGGCAACGCCGACCAGTTCGCCAAGGGAGCGGACGACCGCGCCATCGCCGTCCACCTCTGGTTCTTCCGGGAGGGCACGGGCGCCGACACCCTGTTCGGCGGCGTGGCGGAATTCCTGGGCTATCCCCGCATCTCGCACGCCCTGACCTATGTCTGGGGCGGCGCCGACCGACCCGAAGGCCCGCAGGCCAACCCCTATTTCGATTCCGGACGGATCGTCGTTCTGCGCACCGAGGATATGCCGAAGGGCGAATGGCTGCCGGAACGCCGCGACCTTGCGCGCGACGTGCGCGCCGCATTCGGCGACGCGGTCTCCCTTCAGGACCTGAAATTCGTCGCCATTTCGTCGGACACGGACAACCAGGGCGGTCTCGCCCGCGCGCGCATCAAGGATCTTGAATGGACGCCCCGGCCGTGACGCTGGCGGGAACGGAGCCGGCGCTCGCCGAATTCTCCGCGAAGGCCGCCCGCCGCGCCGCCGCCCCCGCCGTCCCGGACTGGTCGCTTCCCGCCCGCCGGCCATTCTGGCTGCCACGGCGCACGGCCGCCTTTGCGCTTACCCAATTCTACCAGGGCGAACTCGCGACCGCCGAAATATGCGCGGCGCTGTCTCTGCGTCTCGAATCCCCGGCGGCGCGCGCCTTCCTGGAAACCCAGATTGCCGACGAGCGCCGGCACGCGACGTTCTATCGCCGCTATGCCGAACTTGCGGGCCTCGAGCTCGGCGACGCGCCGGCGCTGGCCGAAGCCTATGCGGCAGCCCGCGACTGGCAGGGACCGCCGGTCGCGGTCGTGCTGGCCGTCCACGCGGTGCTGGAGGTCGAGAACCTCAGGCTGCAGCGCACCGTCGCCCGTTGGCTGCCGTGTCCCCTGCTCGCCGATATTGGACGCGTCGTCGCGGTGGACGAGGCCAGGCACGTGGCGTTCGGCAGGCTCTATGCGCCAGCCGCCCTCGCCGAACTGTCGCCCGAGGACCTGCGGCTCGCCCGAATCTGGCTCGCCGACCTCTGGGCGTCTTCCGCCGACCGGATCGTCGGCCATTTCAAGGGTCTTCGGCTTCTGTCGCGCTTTTACGGCGTCGACGACTGGCGACGGACCGCCTGGGCGGAACAGCGCCTGGCGTTGGCGGACCTCGGCCTCGCCTATGCGGAGGACGAGCTCGAGACGGCCGCATGACGCCGCCGCTTACAATCTCGGTCATTCTGCCTGTCTTGAACGAGCAGGCGAACATCGAAGCGCCGGATCGTATCTGGTCGCGGCGGCAGGACGGCGTCGAATTCATCCTGAGCGACGGCGGCAGTTCCGACGGCACGGTCGCCGCCGGCCGGGCGCTCGGCATCCGGATCGTCGAAGGCTCGCGCGGCCGCGGTCAGCAGATCGCCCGCGCCGCGGCGGTCGCCACGGGCGAC
>DAINCG010000136.1:0-8912 GCA_036732525.1 Pseudomonadota bacterium
GATCTACGGCTACGGCGCCGCGCTGACGATCACGGACAGCCTGCTGACCGGCAATATGGCCGCGCTCGACAATGGCGGCGCGATCCACGCCCGCTATGGCACGGCGTCGATCACCAATACGACCATCGACGGCAACACGGCGGACAGCCTGGGCGGCGGTATCTTCGCCTATGAGGCGGCGGTGACGATCGTCAACTCTACGATCACCGGCAATCAGGCGGCAGTGAACCTCGGGACATCCGTCTATGGCGGCGGGCTCGCCGGCCACAACGGCATGGAGTTCAGCCTGTACAACACAGTCGTAGCCGAGAACACGTCGGGCACGGGCATGACGGCGAACGACGTCGGCGGCACGGTCGACACGTCGACGAACAGTTTCTTCGGCACGACGGTCACGATTACGAACGACACGAACTCGATCAACGGCGGCGGCGATCCGGGGCTGGCGGCGCTTGCCGACAATGGCGGGACGACCCAGACGCGGAACGCGGAGGCGGGCAGCGCGCTGATCGACGCGGGCGACGACGCCTCGGTGCCGATGGGCCTGACGGAAGACGCGAACGGCAATGCGCGCATCGTCGGCGCCGCGGTCGACATCGGCGCGACGGAATCCGCGAACCCGCCGCCGGTCGTCGATCTGGACGGTCCAGGCGGCGACGCGGACTTCGAGGCGGCCTACACGGAAGACGTGAGCAGCCCGGTCGCGATCGCCGACGTCGATGCGACGATCACCGACGCGGTCGATACGGATGCGGACAGCCTGACCGTCACGATCGCCGACTTCCTCGCGGGCGACGTGCTGGCGGCGACGCCTTCGGGCGGCATCCTGGCCGGCGACATCGTCTACGACGGTCTCGGCACGCTGACGATCGATCCGGCGGCGAACCAGTCGCTCGCGGACTTCGAGGCGGTGCTGCGGTCCGTCGTCTTCTCGACGACCTCGGACGCGCCCGGAACGAGCCGGACGATCAACGTGGTCGCCAACAACACCGGCGGCGATTCGAACACGGCCGTCTCGACGATCGCGATCACGCCCACGAACGACGCGCCCGTGGTCGCGAACCTGGACGGCGATACGGCGACCTTCGTCGAAGCGACGCCCGATCCGGTCGCGCTCGATGCAGGCGGCGACGCGACGGCGATCGAGCCGGACGGGGCCGGCTTCAACGGCGGCAGCCTGACCGTCTCGCTCGGCGCGACGGCGCTGGCGGAAGACACGCTGCTGATCGACGCGCCGACCGAGGCCGGCGGCATGGGCGGCGGCTTCGGCGCCGGCACGAACGCGCCGGCGATGGACACGATCACCATCAACAACGGCACGGTGTTCGCGTCCGGGCAGGCCTTCGGCGCCTATGCGACGACGGGGGCGGGCTCGGGCCTGAACGGCGAAGATCTGGTCATCACGTTCACCACCGCCACGGCGACCAATACGAACGTGGCCGCGCTGCTGCGGGAGATCGCCTACCAGAACGCCGCCGAACGCACGATGGACCCGACGAGCCGCACGGCGACGGTGACGTTGAGCGACGGCGCGGCGGATTCCAACGTCTCCACGGTCACGATCGACATCACGCCGATCAACCGGATGGTCGACGGCACGCCCGACCCGGACAGCCTGGAAGGCGGCGCCGGCGACGACGTCGTTAACGGCCTGGGGCAAGCGGTTACCCTGTTCGGCTATTTCGGCGACGATACGCTGAATGGCGGCGACGGCGATGACGTGCTGGAAGGCGGGCCCGGCAGCGACCTTCTTAATGGCGGCGACGGGTCGGACACGGCGAGCTACGCTTCGACCACGGTCGGCGTCGACGTGCGCATCTTCAGCTCGACCACGGGGAACGGCGCCGCGGGCGACGTGATCTCGAGCATCGAGAACGTGACGGGCGGATCCGCCAACGACTACATCGTCGGCGACGTCTTCTCGAACGTCCTGAAGGGCGGCGCCGGCGACGACCAGTTGCGCGGCGGCGGCAGCGCGGACACGCTCGAAGGCGGGGCCGGGGCCGATATTCTCGACGGCGGCAACGGGTCCGACACGGCCTCATACGCCGACTCGACGGCGGGCGTGAACGTCCGGCTCTATGGCGGCGGCATCGCGGCGAACAACGACGCGGCGGGCGACGTCCTCTCGAACATTGAGAACCTGGCCGGCAGCTCTGCGAACGACTATCTCGCGGGCGACGGACAGGACAACGTGCTGACCGGCAATGCGGGCAACGACCAGCTGCGCGGCGGCACCGGCGACGACACGCTCATCGGCGGGGCCGGGGCCGACATTCTCGATGGCGGGTCGGGGTCCGATACGGCCTCCTACGCTTCCGCGACGACCGGCGTGAACGTCCGGCTCTACGGCGGCGGCATCGCGTCGAACGGCGACGCGGCGGGCGACGTCCTGTCCAACCTGGAAAACCTGACCGGCGGGTCGGCCAACGACTATCTCGCCGGCGACGGGCTCGACAACGTGCTGACAGGGAATGACGGCAACGACCAGCTGCGCGGCGGCACCGGCGACGACATCCTCGTCGGCGGAAGCGGCGCGGATGTGCTGGTCGGCGGCAGCGGGACGGATACGGCCTCCTACGCGACCGACACGGCCGGCGTCGACGTGCGGCTGTTCGACCTGAGCGCGTCGGGCGGCGAGGCGGCCGGAGATACGATCTCCGGCATCGAGAACGTGATCGGCGGCGCGGGCAACGACTACCTCGTCGGCGATATCTTCGCCAATGCGCTGACCGGCGGCGACGGCAACGACCAGCTGCGCGGCGGCACCGGCGACGACGAGCTGCGTGGCGAAGCCGCCGACGACGTTCTGTTCGGGCATAGCGGTTTCGACCGCATCTTCGGCGGCGACGGGGACGACCTCATTGAGGGCGGCTCCAGCGGCGACGCGATGGACGGCGGCGCCGGGACCGACACGCTGAACTATTCGGCCTCCTCGGCGGGCGTCACCGTTTCGCTCGGCGCAGGCACGGCTTCCGGCGGCGACGCGGCGGGCGACGGCTTCGCGAACTTCGAGAACCTGTTCGGCAGCGCGAACGCCGACGTGCTGACCGGCGACGGCGGCGCGAACTTCCTGCGCGGCCGGGACGGCGCGGACGTGCTGAGCGGCGGCGGCGGCGACGACAGGCTCGATGGCGGCCTTGGGGCGGACACGCTGACCGGCGGCGCGGGGGCGGACGGCTTCCGCTTCTCCGGCGCGCTCGGCACAGTCGACGACGTGACGGACTTCTCGATCGCGGACGGGGATTTCTTCCTGCTGCGCGACAACGTCTTCACGAACCTGGCGACCGCTGCGGCGCCCGGCGGGGCGGCGCTCGGCGCGGCGGAGTTCACGATCGGCGCGGCGGCAACGACGGCGGACCACCGCATCGTCTACGACGACGCGACCGGCGCGCTCTCCTACGACGCGGACGGATCGGGCGTCGGGGCCGCCGTTCAGTTCGCGACGCTGGCGACGGGCCTTGCGCTCACAAGCGACGACGTCCTCGTGATCTGATCGGAATTCCGGGAAAACCGGTCGACAGGCGCGGCCGCCCGGCGGATGATGCGATCCGCCGGGACAGGGGAGGGCGCCGCGGATGTCCGGGATCACATGTATTCGTCGGGCCGACTGGGCCGTCGTCTGGCGGCCCGCGCGTGATCGTTCATCAGGGGGCGGGCACCGCTACCAGCGCGGGGTCGATATCGCTTTCGACGCGGACGGCGTGCGCTATGTCGGCCCGAGTTACACGGGTCCCGTGGCGGAAGAGGTGGACGGCAAGGACCGCTGCGTCATGCCGGGCCTGGTCAGCGTGCACAGCCACCCGACCAACCAGCCAATCACGCGGGGCGTGCGGGAGGAGCTCGGCAATCCGAAGCTCTACAACAGCGCGCTCTATGACCGCACCGGCCTCTGGGCGCCGGACGACGCCGGCATGCTGGCGAGCGGGGAAGCGGCGCTCGGCGAACTTGCGCTGTCCGGCGTCACCACCGTCATCGACTATGCCGGCCGCGCGCCCGAAGGCTGGCTCGACGTGCTCGCGAAGAGCGGGCTCCGAACCTATGCCGCGCCCGCCTTCCGCGACGCCGAATGGGTCGTCGTCAACGAAAGCAAGCTCGAATACGACTGGGACGAGGCGCGTGGCCGGGCGGCGATGGAGCGCGCGTTCGGCCTGGCCGAGGCGGCGAGCGACCATCCGTCGGGCCGCCTGACCGGCGTCATCGCGCCGGCGCAGGTCGATACCTGTACGGCGAAGACCTTGCAGGAAAGCCGGCGGTTCGCCGAGGCGAAGGGTTGGATGTGGCAGACCCACGCCGCGCAGAGCCTGACCGAATTCCATGAGATGACCCAGCGCCATGGCATGACGCCGATCGCCTGGCTCGCGAGCCTCGGCGTCCTGGACGACCGCGCGACGCTCGCCCATTGCATCTTCGCCGACGCCCACCCTTGGACGCGCTGGCCGGCCAAGCAGGACCTGGCGATCCTCGCGAAGACGGGGGCGACGGTCGCGCACTGCCCGGTCGTCTTCTCGCGCTACGGTCAGACAATGCAGAGCCTCGGCCGCTATATCGCAGCCGGAGTGCATGTCGGCCTCGGCACCGACACCGCGCCGCACAACATGCTTGAGGAGATGCGTCAGGCGCTGATCCTCAGCCGCTGCGCCTCGGGCGAGCTTTACGACATTCAGACGACCGATGTTTTCAATGCCGCGACCATCGGCGGCGCGCGCGCCTATGGCCGCGACGACATCGGCCGCATCGCCGTCGGCGCGAAGGCGGACCTCGTGCTGCTCGACCTTTCGAACCGCTACATGCGGCCGGCGCGCGACCCGATCCGCAGCCTGATCTACACCGCCGCCGACCGCGCGGTTCGCGACGTCTATGTCGACGGCGCCCGCGTCGTCGCGGATGGCGAAGTCGTCACCATGGACATCCCCGACGCGCTCGACCGGCTCGACGCCGCCCAGGCCGCCGCCGAAGCCGCCGTGCCGGCGCGGGACGCTGGCGGCCGCGCCGGCCGCGACATTTCCCCGCTCGTATTCCCAGAGGACTGATCTTATTCATGTTCGACTTTGACGGCGCCGCCGGATGAGCGGCCCGGAAACCGACGCCCCGGGGCTGCCCCGGCTCGCCCGCCACGACTGGTTCTACGTCGGCGGCGAATACGTCGACGACGGCGCCTTCATGGCGGGCCAGATGTACGTCGAGCGCTTCACGCCGGCGGCGAAATCGAAGCCCGTGCCGGTCGTCATGATCCATGGCGGCGTGCAGACTGGCACGAACTTCCTCGCGACCGCCGACGGCCGGCCCGGCTGGGTCTACGACTTCGTCGGCGCGGGCTATGAGGTGCTGCTGGTCGACCAGCCGGAACGCGGCCGGTCGGGCCACCGGCTGACGGACGGCGCGCCGGCGCCGCAGTTCCGCTACACGGCGGACCGCACCTCCGACTATTTCACCGACCCCGCGCCAGCCGCGCTCTGGCCGCAGGCGGCGCGGCATACGCAATGGCCCGGAACCGGCCGCAAGGGCGACCCCGTCTTCGACCGCTTCTATGCGAGCCAGGTCGGACAATTGGCCGACCGCACGGAGATCGAGCGTCTCGCCCGCGACGGCGTCGTCGCCCTTTTGGACGAGATCGGCGACGCAATCCTCTGCACCCACTCCCAGTCCGGCCCGTTCGGCTGGCTGATCGCCGACGCCCGGCCGGAGCGCGTCAAGGCGATCCTCTCGATCGAGCCCAACGGCCCGCCCTTCAAGGACGTCGAATTCCTGGGCGCGCCCGACTGGTTCCGCTATGGCGAGGCCTGGGCGCGCGAATGGGGCCTGACCCGCCTGCCGCTCACGTTCGATCCGCCGGCCGCCACGCCCGCCGATCTGGAGCCGACCTTGCAGCCGGCGGCCGGCCCGGACCTTGCGCCCGGCATTCTGCCTGCCGGTCCGAAGCGCCGCCTGGCCAATCTTTCGGGCGTGCCGATCCTGATCCTGACGGGGGAGGCCTCCTACCACGCGCCCTACGACCACGTGACCAGCGCCTTCCTGGACTGGGCCCAAGTCCCGCACGACTTCCGTCGTCTGGAGGACCTGGGTCTCCCCGGCAACAGCCACATGATCATGATGGAATCCAACAGCAGCGCGGTCGCGGCCGTGCTGACGGACTGGTTGGCGGCGCGGGGTCTTTAGTCCGCGGTTCCCGGCGCCGGCGTACGTTCGTGCTCCGCCGCCTCCTCCGCCTGTTTCGGGCGGCGGTTGAAGAGGCGTTCGATCAGGACGAAGAACATCGGCACGAACATCGGGGCGAGGACGGTCGCGGCGATCATGCCGCCGACGATGCCGGAGCCGATCGACTGCCGGGCGCCCGCGCCCGCGCCCGTGCTGAGCGCGAGCGGCAAGGCGCCGAAGATGAAGGCCAGCGCCGTCATGACGATCGGGCGGAAGCGCATGCGCGCCGCCGACATCGCGGCATCGTAGGCGGATTTGCCATTGCGCCGCTCCATCATCGCGAACTCGACGATCAGGATGGAGTTCTTCGCCGATAAGCCGATCAGGACCAGGAGACCGATCTGGAAGTAGAGGTCGGCCTGCGCGTTCCTGAGCATGACCGCCAGCACCGCGCCGAGCGCAGCGAACGGGACGACGGTCAGGACCGCGATCGGCATCGACCAGCGTTCGTACTGGGCGGCCAGGATCAGGAAGACCATGATCAGGCCGGCGATGAAGGCGATCTGGGCCGTTTCGGCCGACTGGGTCTCCTGGAAGGCCTGGCCGATCCAGGACAGGGTCGAATCGTCGCCGAGCGTCTCCGCCGCGACTTCCTGGAGCGCCTGGAGCGCCTGGCCGGAACTGTAGCCCGGTCCCGGTTCGCCCAGGATTTTGGCGCCCGGGAAGACGTTGAAGCGCTCCGCGACGTCGGCGCCCAGAACGCGCTCGACCTTCAGCAGCGAAGTCAGCGGGACGAGGGGACCCGAGTCGGACGACACATAGACCTTGCGCAGGTCGTCCGGCCGGTCCCGATAGTCGGATTCGGATTGCAGGTTCACCCGGTAGTTCCGGCCGAACAGCGTGAAATCGTTGACGTAGAGCGCGCCGAACGTGCTCTGCATCGTGTCGTAGATGCGATCGATCGGCACGCCGAGCGCCTTCGCCTTCTCGCGGTCGAGGTCGATCCGGTAGCGGGGCACGTCAGTCGTGAGCGTCGTCCGGACCGCGGAAAGCTCGGGCCGAGCATTGGCGGCGGCGGTGAAGCGGTCGACGATCTGCTTCAGGGTCTGCGGGGCCGCGCCGGCGCGGTTCTGTACATAGGCCTCGAAGCCGCCTGTCAGCGAGATGCCGAGGATCGGCGGCGGGTTGAAGGCGAAGGCCTGCGCCTCCTCGACGCCCGCGCCGATGCCGGTGATCTTGCCGGCCATGGCGACCGAATCCTGCCCAGGCCCGGTCCGCTCCGACCAGTCGGTCAGCTGGACGAAGGAGATGCCGGAGTTGGAGCGGACGGCGCGCACGATCAGGTCGAAGCCGGCGAAGCTGGTCACCTTCTCGATCTCCGGCAGCGCCAGGATCTTTTCGTTGAGCTCGTCGCGCGCAGCCGCCGTGCGGCCGACGGCCGATGCGGGCGGCAGGCTGAAGACGACGAACACATAGCCTTGGTCCTCGCCCGGCAGCAGCGTGCTCGGCAGGCGTTGGAAGAGATACATAGTGCCGCCGATGACGCAGGCGAACAGCACCAATCCGACGACGGCGTATCGCAGGAAGAAGGCGACCGCGTTGCGGAAGCCCGCCGAGACGCGCTCGAACCCGGCGTTGAACCAGCGGAACGGCCGCAGCGGCGGCTTGTCGTCGTGCTTCAGCATGAGCGCGCAGAGCGCGGGGCTGAGCGTCAATGCGACGAAGCCCGAGATCGCGACGGAGATCGCGATGGTGACGGCGAATTGCCGGTAGAGCTGGCCGGTCAGACCGCCGAGGAATGCGACGGGCACGAAAACGGCGATCAGCGATAGCGTGACGGCGACGATCGGCCCGGCCACCTCCTGCATCGCCTTGATCGAGGCCTGGCGGGCGGAGAGGCGCTCTTCCCGCATCACCCGCTCGATGTTCTCGATGACGATGATGGCGTCGTCGACGACAATGCCGATCGCCAGCACCATGCCGAACAAGGTGAGCAGGTTGATCGAGAAACCGAGCAGCAGCATGCCGGCGAACGTGCCGATCAGCGAGACTGGGATCGCGATCAGCGGAATCAGCGAGGCGCGGATCTTCTGCAGGAAGAGGAAGATGACGAGCACGACGAGGATGAGGGCCTCTAAGAAGGTGTGGCCGACCTCCTCGATCGAGACCTGGACGAATTTCGTGGTGTCGAACGGGATGTCGTGGGCCAGGCCCTTCGGAAAGCGCTCGGCCAAGCGGTCCATCGCCGCTTCGACCTGGCCGGCCGTCGCAATGGCGTTGGCGCCCGGCTGGAGGTAGATGCCGATCGGAACCGTCGGATCGCCGTTGAAGGTCGCGTTGAAGCCATAGTCCTGGGCGCCGAGTTCGACGCGTGCGACGTCCTTCAGGCGCAGCATCGATCCGTCGGGCTTGGCGCGAAGGATGATCTCCTCGAATTCCTTTTCGGATTCGAGCCGGCCCTTCGTCGTCGCCCGGTAGGTGAAGGCGACCTGGCTGTTGGTCGGCTCAGACCCAAATGCGCCGGCGGCGAACTGGCGGTTCTGTTCGCGGATCGCGGCAGCGACGTCGCCCGGCGTCAACTGGTACTGGGCGAGCTGGTCGGGCCGGAGCCATACGCGCATCGAATAGTCCTGCGCGCCGAAGAGCGAGGCGTCGCCAACGCCCGGAATGCGCTTCAACTCGTCGAGCACGTTCAGCAGCGCGTAGTTGCTGATGAAGACGGTGTCGAACTCGCGGTTCGGCGACGTCAGCGCCAGCACCTGCAGGATGGCGCT
>DAINCG010000136.1:8946-11206 GCA_036732525.1 Pseudomonadota bacterium
CAGGCTCCGGCAGGCGGGCGAGGGCGGTCTGCACCCGATTGTTGACGTCGATCGTCGCCTGATCGGGATCAGTGCCGATCTCGAAGGTGACCGTCATGCGGACCTGGCCCGAATCGGTCGCGGTCGACGCCATGTAGATCATGTTGTCGACGCCGTTGATCTGCTGCTCCAAGGGCGCGGCGACCGTCTCCGCCAGGATTTCCGCGCCGGCGCCCGGATACGTGGCCGTGACCACGACCTCGGGCGGCACGATGCTCGGATACTGCTCGACCGGCAGCACGCGGACGGCGGCGAGGCCGGCGAGGACGATCACGACCGAGAGGACGGTCGTGAAGACCGGCCGGTCGATGAAGAAGCGGGAGATCATTGCGGACGCGGCGCGACGGCGGACGCGGCGCTGGCTGTCGGCGCCGACTCCGGCTCGCTCGCATTGACCGGTGCGCCGTCGCGCAGACCGACGAGGCCGTCGACGATCACCCGGTCGCCCGGATTGAGGCCGGAGGCGATGACGCGGCCCTCCGCGACTTCGGGCCCGAGCTCGACGCGAACCAGTTCGGCCGTGCCCTCGCCGGTGACTCGATAGAGGACATTGCCGAGCTGGGTGAGGGAGATCGCCCGCTCCGGCACGACCAGGGCGCCGTGCAGCACGGCCGTCTGAAGCTCGATGCGGACGAACTGGCCAGGGCGGATCTCGCGATCCGGATTGGCGAAGACGGCGCGCGCTTTGACCGTGCCGGTTTCGGGGTCGACGGCGGTATCGGCGAAGTCCACCTCGCCCCCCCGGCGATAGGTTTCGCCCGACGGCAGGACCATGCGGGCCTGGACGGTGCCCGCGGCCGCGCGGCCGGCAAGCGCCGCGTCGGCGTATTGGCGGGCGATCGCCTCGTCGGCGGGCAGCGCGAACATCACCTGGATCGGGTCGAGCTGCGTGATCGTCGTCAGCCGGTCGTCCGGCTGGACCAAGCTGCCGACGGGCAGGGCCTCCAGGCTGGAAAGGCCGGAGATCGGCGCCTTGATCTCCGTGTAGCCAAGCTCGATGCGCGCCTGGGAGAGCTCGCTTCGGGCGGCGGCGACGTCGGCGCGGGCGAGTTCGACTTCGGACTGCGCTTCGTCGCGGGTGCGCGCCGTGATGGTGCGCGACTCCCAAAGGCGGCGCATGCGCGACCACTCGCGTTCCGCCTTGTTCAGGTTGGCCTGGGCGCGCTGGAGCGTCGCGGCGGCCCGGTTCGCGGAGAGCTTCAGCGTCTGGGGCTGAATGCTGAACAGCGCGGCGCCTTCCTGGACGAACGCGCCTTCCGTATAGAGCCGGGCCTCCAGCACGCCTTCGACGCGGGCGCGCACCTCGACGGTGCGCAGGCCCTCGACCCGGCCGGCGAACTCCTCGAGCACGGCGACGGAGCGGGGCGAAATCGTCTCGGCGACGACCTTTGCGGGGGGACGGCCTCCGCCGCCGGCTGGCGCGGCCGGAGATTCGTCGCATGCGGCCAACGCGCCGCACAGCAGCGCCGCCGCGGCGAAGCGGCCAGCGAAATGAAGGGGACGCATGCGCTATTCCTCTTGCGGCCGGATCAGGCGCCGCAATGTTGCCTTGACGCATACATACATGAACGTATGCTTTCGTCAACGCTGCCTGTTGCGGCGCACAATGGGAATGTTGTGGGAATATTGAATGGTCCGAAGATCGAAGGAAGACGCGCTCGCGACCCGTGACGGCATCCTCGACGCCGCGGAAGCATTGTTCGTCGAAGCCGGCGTGGACGCCATTTCGTTGGAGCAGATCGCGCGGGAAGCCGGCGTGACGCGTGGCGCAATATATTGGCATTTCAAGAATAAAGAGGACATTCTTAACGCGTTGATTGATCGTGCGGCGTTCCCGCTCGAACTGCTGCGCGACGCCGGCGCGCGGGCGGAAACCGGCAGCGATGCGATCGACGAGCTCAAGCGCTGCACGGAAAAGTGCTTTACCCGGATCGTCGAGGACGCCCGGTATCGCCGGGTCTGCCGCATGCTGCTGCATGGCTGCGTCCGCCTGGGCGAGCGGCACACCTTCGTCGCCGAGGAGGCGCGGGTGCGCGACGAGATCGGCCAGTCCGTCCGAAAGTTGATGGAGGCGGCGGCGCGCCAGCAAAAGCTGGCGCCGGGCCTGTCGCCGGCGACGGCAAGCTGGCTGTTCACGGCCTTCGTGCGCGGCGTCCATGCGGAATGGCTGCTGGCGCCGGCGGAGTTCGATCTTGCCGCGGAAGCGGGCGCGGCGCTCGAC
>DAINCG010000137.1:0-6361 GCA_036732525.1 Pseudomonadota bacterium
CACGACGCGCCACTCCGCGTGGGTCGTGCCGCCGGGCTCGCGAACGTCGGTGAGTTCGAGTCGTTCGAGCGATCGTATCTGCCAGTACCTGCCGAGCAGCGTCGCCAGCTCCTCCTGCGCGACGAAGCGAATCTGTCCGACACCGACCAGGCTGCCGCCCGCTATGTCCACGGTCAGATCGTCGGCGACGGCGCGTTCCTTGCGGGCTTCCTCGTCGGCGATTTCGGTTCGGCGGGCGGTCGCCGCCTCCTCGATCTGCTTGAGCGCCCGGTAACCGTCGAGCACGGCGATTTCCGCCGCCTCGGCCTCGTTCGCGAACGCTTCGCGCTGGGCGTACAGTTCCTTGAGGCGGCCACGGCATTGCGCCGCGAAGACGCCGTAGGCCTGCAGCATGTCGAGGTCGTCGCCGGAGGCTTCGGCTTCGGTGACGACGGCCTCCTGGATGCGGCCGATCAGGTGGTCGGCGGCGGCGACGCGGTCGGCGGCGACCGCGGCGGCGCGACGGAGGTCCGTCAGCTCCATGTCCCGGGCCCGGGCCAGGGTTTCGAGGGATTTGAGGGCGCGTCGTGCGCTCATGTCGCTTGCTCCTCCTCGATCTCGGCCTCGTCCGGCATGATCTCCACGCCCATCGACGCCGCGAGTTTCACGTAACTGTCCTCCAGGCCCTCGCGCTCCTGCGGCGCCTGAGAGAGGAACGCCTCGATCGCCGGATAGACGGCGATCGCGGCGTCGACGGCGGGGTCGGCCCCCTGGCGATAGGCGCCGAGGCGGATCATCTCCGCCATGCCTTCGTAATCGGCAAGGAAGCGGCGGCCCATCTTCACGAGCTCCGTCTCGTCGGCCGTGTTGCAGCCGGGCATGGTGCGGGAAACGCTGCGCAGGATGTCGATCGCGGGGTAGCGCCCGCGCTCCGCGATACGGCGATCGAGCACGATATGGCCGTCGAGAATGCCGCGGACGGCGTCGGCGATCGGCTCGTTGTGGTCGTCGCCGTCGACGAGCACGGTAAAGAGCCCGGTGATCGCCCCCTGTGCGCCGCCGGCGCCGGGGCCGGCCCGTTCCAGCAGGCGCGGCAGCTCGGCGAAGACGCTCGGCGTGTAGCCCTTGGTGGCGGGCGGCTCGCCGGCGGCGAGGCCGATTTCGCGCTGCGCCATCGCAAATCGGGTGACGCTGTCCATCATGCAGAGCACGTCGAGGCCCTGGTCCCGGAAGAACTCGGCGATCGCGAGCGTCATGTAGCCGGCCTGGCGCCGGGCGAGGGGCGCCTGGTCGGACGTCGCGACGACGACGACGCTCTTCGCAAGCCCGTCCTCGCCCAGGTTCTCCTGGATGAATTCCTGCACCTCGCGGCCGCGTTCGCCGATCAGGCCGATGACGTTGACGTCGGCCGCGGCATAGCGCGCCAGCATTGAAAGCAACATGGACTTGCCGACGCCGGAACCAGCGAAGATGCCCATGCGTTGTCCCTTGCAGCATGTTAAAAACGCGTTGATCGCGCGCACGCCAAGGTCGAGTTTGGCGCCGACGCGATTGCGGCTGTGAGCGCCCGGCGGCTTGCTGCGGACGGGATAGGAAAGCGGGCCTTCGGGCAAGGGGCCTTTGCCGTCGACCGGCTCGCCCATCGGGCCGACGACGCGGCCGAGCCAGCCGGCGTTGGGCCGGATCGTCGCCGCCGTCGTCTCGAGCTCCGCGACCGCGCCGAGGCCGACGCCCTCCAGGCCATCGAAGGCGAGGACCTGCGCATGACCGTCCTTAAAGCCGACGACTTCGGCGACCGCGCCCGCGCCGCCGCGGCCGACCAGCCGCAGCCGTGCGCCGACCGGCGCCGCGTCCTTCAGGCCGCCGACTGTCGCCATCAGGCCGGAGACGCCGGAGACGCGCCCGTATGCGACCGTATCGGGAATGGAGTCGAGGGCCGCCGTCAGTCGCGCGTCGAAGCCGGCGAAGTCGAACTGTGTCATGCCGATCGCACCAAGGTATCTGGAAGGGACGCCTGTCCGTCAGATGTCAGAAACGGCGCCTATGGTGAACGGCAGGTAAAGAAATTTGCGCGCCACATTAATGGCTCGTTAAGATATGGGATGCATGGTAACCTTAATTAATCGACTACGGGTTGGGAGACCTGACCAATGCGTGTTCTGATTGTCGAGGACGATACCGCTACGGCCCGCCAGATTGAGGTGGTGCTGAAAAAAGAGGGGTTCGTCTGCGATACGACGGACCTTGGCGAAGACGGTCTTGAGATCGGCAAGCTGTACGATTACGACATCATCATCCTGGATTTGATGCTGCCGGACATCGACGGTTACGAGGTCCTGCGTCGGCTTCGGTCCGGCAAGATCGACACGCCTATTCTTATCCTGTCCGGCCTCGCGGAGGCCGACGATAAGATTAAGGGCTTCGGCATCGGCGCGGACGATTACCTCGTCAAGCCGTTCGATCGCCGCGAGCTTGTCGCGCGCGTTCACGCCATCGTCCGCCGTGCGCGCGGCCACGCCCAATCCGTTATCAAGACCGGCCGGCTGACAGTCAACCTCGACAGCCGCACGGCAGAGGTCGACCGCCGGCCGCTGCACCTGACCGGCAAGGAATACGCCATCCTGGAGCTGCTCTCGCTGCGCAAGGGCACGACGCTCACCAAGGACATGTTCCTCAATCACCTCTATGGTGGCATCGACGAGCCTGAGGTGAAGATCATCGACGTGTTCATCTGCAAGTTGCGCAAGAAGCTGAACACGGCGACCGAAGGCGAGAACTATATCGAGACCGTCTGGGGCCGCGGCTACGTGCTCCGCGATCCGCCGGACGTGCATGGCGAAGGCGACGACCGCGCGGCCGCCGCCTGATCCCGACCTGAAATTCTTGTGTTTCGAAAATGGGCGGCGTCCTCTCGGGCGCCGCCCTTTTTCGTGCATTGTTCAGGCGAGGACGTCGTTCTCGCTGAGATCGGCGCGCGCGACGCCCTGCAGCAGCACGCCTTCGTCATTCGGGAGTTGGAAAAAGACGCCGCCGGCCGTGTCCTCGGCCAGCGCTAGGGCGGCGGTCGGACTGTCGAGATTGTGCGCCGTCAGGTCGAGGTCATCCTCGCCCGGCCTGAAGTCCGTCACACGGTCAGTGCCGTCGCCGGGCGCATGCACGAAGCGGTCCGATGCGAACTGCCCGGTAACGCGATCGTTGCCGGGACCGCCAACGATGACGTCGTCGCCGCTATTGCCGACGAGCCGGTCATTGCCTTCGCCGCCGAAGATTTCGTCGTCGCCCACGAGCGCCGCGACCCGGTCGTTCCCGTCATTGCCGAGGATTGTGTCGCCGGAGTGGATCTTGTTGGCGCCGACGATGCTTTCGCGCCCGGCGCTTCCCTCGATCCGGAGGCCCATGGCCGCGAACTGGCCGGTAATGAACTCGACCTCGCCGGCGCTCACATAATCGGCGTAGATATTCGCGCGGTCGCGGTCGCCTTCGCCCGCCGACTCGATGACGACGTCGCCGGCGTCGTGCACGTCGTAGATGTCGTCGCCAGGTCCGCCGGCCATGCGGTCGTCGCCCGGGCCGCCGACCAAACGGTCGTCGCCGGGCCCGCCCTCTAGATCGTCGTCGCCGTCGAAGCCCAGAATGATGTCGTCGCCGCCGTTGCCGAAGATGCGATCGACGTCGCCGTCGCCGCGCAGCACGTGGCCGTCGTCGTCATCGACGAGCGGCTGCAAGTCGGCTTCGGCCTGAAGTTCGCGTTGCCGGGCGGCGACCTCATCCACGACCGCGTTGAAATCCGCGCGGATCGCCGGGCTGATATTGACGTTGTCCAGGCTGGCGTTGGCGACGAAGTTCGGCGATTGGCGAAGCGCCGTCTCCAGTTCGGCAAGCGTATAGGTCTCGCCGCCCAATCGGTACGTCTCGATCCGGCTGTCCGCCGTGCGGTAGTCGATGACGAGGGCGGCCTGGATATCGGTGTCGAGCGCCGGGTCGATCGTAAGGAGAAAAAGATGTCGCCCGTCGATCACGGCGCCGAACGAGTCCGGGCTGCCGGGGCGGAAGCGCGTCAGATTGAGCAAGTCGCCGGCGCTCCGGCCTTCGTCCTGAACGATCATCAGGCCGAAGGACGTCAGCGTGTACTCGTCCGCGCCGCGTCCGCCGACCAGCCAGCCTGCACTGTTGAAACCGAGCCGGTATATGTCGTCGCCGTCGACGCCGAAGATCAGGTCGTCGGATGAAGTCGTGTAGCGATCGCGCCCGTTCGAGCCGACGATTTCAGTGAATGCCGCCGCAGCCATTCTGTCGGGCGTCCTTACATTTCAGCGATGTCATGATTTCAAGTACGCCTATGCAATGGAGTCAGCCAATGCAACCTTTTTTCGGTCCTGACGCCGCGATTGTCGCCGGGGCGGCGCTGCTGATAGAGTGCGCGCTGCGTCAGACGGCCGGACGGCCGCTGTCGGCGGTTCGCCGATGGAGGAAAGTCCGGGCTCCACGGAGGCATGGCGCCGGGCAACGCCCGGCGGGGGCGACCCCAGGGAAAGCGCCACAGAAAGCAAACCGCCAAACGCGAACCGGCCTCGGCCGGCGTGCGCGGCAAGGGTGAAAGGGTGCGGTAAGAGCGCACCGCGGGCCCGGCGACGGGACCGGCATGGCAAGCCCCGCCAGGAGCAAGACCAAATAGGAGCGACGCGTCGCAGCCGATCCGTCGGCCGCGTCAGGCCCGCCTTCGGGTCGTCGCTCGGGTAGGTCGCGCGAGGCGTCCGGCGACGGGCGTCCCAGAGGAATGGCCGTCCCCATGCCGTCCCATTTGGGCTGGCATGGGACAGAACCCGGCTTACAGGCCGTCTGACGCTATTTGTGAAATACGAGAATTTTGGAGAACAAAAAGAGAATTTCATGCGTTTTGGCCGAATTTGCGGCGAACGCAAAGTGATTCGCGGCGCGAATCAGGATTTCGCTAACAGACGGTTAATCGAATCGCAGATTTTTTCCTTCCATCGGACCACTAAAATCCCATAAGGTCCCATGAAAGGACATGCTTTCCCACTTCAGGCCCGACCCGGCTCTAATCGGGTCCGGCGGGCGGGGCCGGTGGGGCGAATGCCTCCGGGCGGGACCGGACAGGCGGCATGGCCTTGAAACGGAAAGGCGGGCGCGCCCGGTGTTCTTCGGCACCCACATTGCCAAGATTGACTCGAAGAACCGGGCGTCCGTTCCGGCGGCTTTTCGCAACCACATTTTGGAGAGCGGGCCCGCGTTCAAGGGCGTCGCCGTGTTTCCGTCGCTCAAGGCAGAAGACCCCGCCTATATCGGTTGCAACCCGGACTACCTGAGTACCCTGGATCGGCGAATCCGTGAAGGCGATTTCGATCCGGAGGTGGCCGACGCCATCGCGGACGCGGTCTTCCCCTATGTCGAAATGCTGAACTTCGACGACGGCGGCCGGGTCGTGCTGTCGAAGGATCTGCGCGCGCATGTCGGCCTTGACGGCGGCGAGGTCGCGTTCGTCGGCAAGGGCGTGCAGACCTTCGAGATCTGGTCGCCCGCCGTCCGCGGGCCGCGCGCCAAGGCGAGCCGGGAGAAGGCGGGCGCCGGCGCGCTGGCGATCATGTTCGACCGCGGCCGGTCCAACCGGGAGCCGGGCGAATGACGGCGCCCCGGCACATCTCCGTCCTCTGTGACGAGGCAGTCGCGGCGCTCGAGCCCGCGCGCGGCGGCGTCTATATCGATGCGACCTACGGCGCCGGCGGTTATGCGGCGGCCCTGCTCGCGGGCGGGGCCGATCGCGTGCTCGGCCTGGATCGCGACCCCGACGCGGTCGCGGAAGCGGCGCCCGCGGTCGCCGAAGCCGGCGGGCGGCTCCGGGTCGTCCAGGCGCGCTACGGCGACCTGGAGAAGGTCGCCCAGGCGAATGACGCCAAGCCCGCGGACGGCGTCGCCTTCGATTTCGGCGTCTCGTCCATGCAGCTCGACCGCCCCGAACGCGGTTTCTCCTTCCGCCAGGACGGGCCGCTGGACATGCGCATGGGGGCCGAGGGGCCGAGCGCGGCCGACTTCGTCAACGACGCCGAAGAGGGCGAGCTCGCGTCCGTCATCGCCCGGCTCGGCGATGAGCCGCGCGCGCGCCGGATCGCGGCCGCCATCGTCCGGGCGCGCAAGACCGGGCCGATCGCTCGCACGGGCGCGCTCGCCGACATCGTCGTGGGCGCCATCGGCCGGCGGCCGGGCGCGAAGATCCATCCCGCGACCCGGACCTTCCAGGCGATCCGCATGCATGTGAACGACGAACTCGGCGAAATCGCGCGCGGCCTCCGGGCCGCCGAACGCACGCTCCGGCCGGGCGGTCGTCTCGCCGTGGTCTCGTTCCACAGCCTCGAAGACCGGCTGG
>DAINCG010000137.1:6371-9934 GCA_036732525.1 Pseudomonadota bacterium
TCAGGCGCGGTCGGGACGCACGCCGAACGTCTCCCGCCACGAGCCGGCCGCGATGACGGCGCCGGTCGAGTCCGCGAGTTTCCGGTTGTTGGGCCGCCGCCCCGTCGGGCCGAGCGACGCGGAGATCGAAGCCAATCCCCGCGCGCGCTCCGCGCGTCTCCGTGCGGCCGAGCGCCTCGACGCGCCGGCCTTCGATGATCCCGCAGCCGAAGAAGGAAACGACGCATGATCCGCCACGCCACGATGTTCTGGGTCGCCGTGGCCGGGTTGTTCCTGACGGCGCTGACGGTGGTCGCGAGCGAGGTCCGGACCCGCGACCATGCGCTGAACGAACTGCATGCCGCCATCGCGCGCGAGCAGGAGCGGATTCACGTCCTGAAGGCGGAGCGGGCGTATCTCGCGAGCCCCGAGCGCATCGCCGAGCGCGCCCGGAAAGAGCTTGGTTTCGTCGAGATCGGCGCCGACCGGATCATGACGATCGCGGATCTGCCGACCTGGGCGCCGATGCCGGAGCTCGACATCGAACCGTCGGAGGTCCGGCCGCTGCTGCTGTCCGCTCTCGACGGCGTCGGGGGCGTCGACGATTTCGTCGCGGCCCCATTCCTGCCGCCGCCTCGGCTTGAAGCGGCCGAAGTGCTGCATCAGACAGCCGCCGCATTGCTGATCTCCGGGAAGGCGGACGAATGAAGGGGGCCGACGACACGCTCTTCGCCGCGGCGGATCCGCCGTCGGCTGGGCCGCTCGCCCAGGATATGCCCGCGCCGCGGGCCGAACGGCGTTTGCCGGCGGTCCGCGTCCGTCTGTTCTCGGATCGGCGCGACGCGGTGGAGATCGGCCGCGGCCGGTTGTTCGTGACGCTCGCCGTGTTCGCGGTGGCGTTCGCCGTGGTCTCCGCCAAGCTCGTCGACGCGTCGCTGTATGACCCGGCGCGCACCGTCCGTCTCGATCCCGGCCGCGCCGCCGAAGACCTGCCGGAGCCTGCGGTCCTGCGGGCGGACGTCGTCGACCGGAATGGCGTCCTGATCGCGACGAGCCTGCCGGTCACCTCCCTCTGCGCCCGGCCGAACCTGGTGCGCGATGCGGCCGCGACGGCGTTCCTGGTCGCGGGCGTCCTGCCGGACCTCAACGCCGCGGGCCTGCAGGCGCAGCTCGAGCGCGAGCGCGACTTCGTCTGGCTGAAGCGCCACATCACGCCGAAGCAGCACCAGGCGCTGCTGGCGCTCGGGCAGCCGGGGCTCTGCTTCGAGCGGGAACAGGCGCGCGTCTACCCGCATGGCGGTCTGACCGCTCATGTCGTCGGCTTCGCCGACCTCGACGGCAATGGGCTCGCGGGCGTCGAGCGGGAGTTCAACGACGTCCTGAACGAGCGGCGGGAGCCTTTGCAGATCGCCCTCGATCTCCGGCTGCAGCGCATCCTGCACGGCGAGGTCCAGTACGCCATCGACCGGTTCAGCGCGATCGGCGGCGCGGGCGTGCTGATGGACGTCCGCACGGGCGAGGTCGTGGCGATGGTGTCGCTGCCCGACTTCGATCCGAACGATCCCGGCAGCGCCAGCGACGACGCCCGGTTCAATCGCGTGACGCTCGGCGTTTACGAGATGGGCTCGACGTTCAAGCTGCTGACGGCGGCCCAGGCGATGGAGGCGGGCGCCGCCGACCTGCGCACGCGGGTCGACGCCACCAAGCCCATCCGGATCGGCCGCTTCCAGATCAGCGATTTCCACGGCCTGAACCGTTGGATGACGCTGGAAGAAGTGTTGATCCACTCCTCCAATATCGGCGCCGCGAAGATCGCGGAGATCAGCGGTCCGGCCGCGCAGCGCGCCTTCATGGGCAAGCTCGGCATGCTCGCGCCGACCACGCTGGAGATCTCGGAGCGCGGCGCGCCGCTCGCGCCGCAGCGCTGGGCGGAAGTCAACATGCTGACGATCGCGTTCGGCCACGGCCTCGCGGTCACGCCGATGCACCTGGCGACCGCGATATCGAGCCTGGTCAACGGCGGCGTTTTCCGGCCGGCGACGGTGCTGAAGCAGGCGGGGGGCTCGGCCGCCGTCGGCGAGCGCGTCGTGTCGGAGAAGGTCAGCGACAAGATGCGCTGGCTGATGCGTCAGGTCGTGGTCAACGGCACCGGCGGCAATGCGGAAACCAAGCCCTATCCGGTGGGCGGCAAGACCGGCACCGCGGAAAAGGCGCGCGGGCGTCGCGGCTATGACAAGAACGCCAAGCTGGCCTCGTTCATCGCGGCGTTTCCGATCGACGACCCGCAATACGTGCTGCTGGTGATGATCGACGAACCGAAGCCCCGCAAGGATACCTATGGCTACGCCACCGGCGGCTGGGTCGCGGCGCCGGCGGTCAAGCGCATCATCGAACGGGCGGCGCCGGTCGTCGGCATGCCGCCGCTCGCCAAGGACGCGCCGGCCCGCTCGAAGCCCATCCTCGCGATCCGCAAGCGCGGAAGGGACGATTCATGAGCCCGGCAGAGGACATCCGTCGCTTCGCCGGTCTGGCGTCCGACAGCCGGAAAGTCGTCCGCGGCGGCCTCTTCGTCGCGCTTAAGGGCGGCGCGGCCGACGGACGCGACTATATTGACCAGGCGATCGCGCAAGGCGCCGTCGCCGTCCTGACGGACATGCGGCCGGGCATGGAGGCGTGGCGCGACCGGGTCGAGGTGATCCAGATGGACGATCCGCGCCGTCGGCTCGCCGAACTCGCGGCGGCGCTCTACGGTATGCGCCCGGCGATCGTCGCGCTGATCACCGGCTCCAGCGGCAAGACGTCGACGGCGGAGTTCGCGCGTCAGATCTGGACGGCGCTTGGCCGGCCCGCCGCCAGCATCGGCACGCTGGGCGTCATCGGCCCGGACGTCGTACGCTATGGCGGGTTGACGTCGCCCGACCCGGTGGAACTGATGGCCACGCTGGCGGAGTTGGCCGGCGCCGGCGTCGCCGCCGCCGCGATCGAAGCGTCCAGTCACGGCCTGGACCAGCGCCGTCTCGACGGAATCGGCGCCGAGATTGGCGTCTTTACGTCCTTCAGCCGCGATCATCTCGATTACCACGGCGACGAAGCCGCCTATCTCGCGGCGAAGCAGCGTCTTTTCACGGAAGTCATGCCCCGCGGGGGCTTCGCGGCCGTTTCCGCGACCTCGAAGGTCGCAGACCGCATCGCAGCCGCGGCGCGGTCCGCCGGCCAGATCGTCTGCCGCTACGGCAAGGGCGGCGACCTTCTGGATTTGCGCGGCCTGACGCCGGATGGTTTTGGCCTCGTCCTCGATGTCGTCCATCCGGCCGGGGCGGCGCGCGTTCGGCTCGATCATTTCGCCGCCTTCCAGGCGGAAAACGCGCTGGCCGCCGCCGCGATCGCGATCGCGTCCGGCGCCGATCCGAAGGACGCCGTCGCCGCCATCGAAGGCCTTGAGCAGCCGCCCGGTCGGATGCAGCGCGCCGCGGTGACCCCCAGCGGCGCCCCTGTCTACGTCGACTACTCCCATAAGCCGGGCGCGTTGGAGGCGGCGTTGCAGTCCCTGCGCGCCGTGACGCCCGGGCGCGTCACCGTCGTCT
>DAINCG010000137.1:9991-11150 GCA_036732525.1 Pseudomonadota bacterium
ATTGCCGCCAGGCTCGCCGACCGCGTGATCGTCACCGACGACAATCCGCGGAACGAGGATCCGGCCGAGATCCGACGGCAGACGCTGGCCGGCGCGCCGAACGCAGAAGATATCGCCGACCGGCGGGCCGCAATCCAGGCCGCGGTCGAAGCGGCTGATGCAGGCGATGCGGTCCTGATCGCAGGCAAGGGCCACGAACGCGGCCAGATCGTCCGCGGGCGCATTCTGCCGTTCGACGACGTCGAGGAGGCCGCTGCCGCGGTCGAGGCGCTGACCCGCGTGGATGGAGCGGCGGCATGACGGCGACGCTCTGGACAGCCAAGGAAGCCGAAACGGCCGTCGGCCGCGCCGCCGGGGGGAACTGGCGGGCCACCGGCGTCGCGATCGACAGCCGGACCGTGCGGTCGGGCGACCTGTTCGTCGCGATCGTCGGCGACCGGCTGGACGGGCACGACTATGTGCGCCAGGCGCTCGACGCCGGCGCCGCCGCGGCGCTCGTCCATCGGCCGATCGAAGACGTCGATCGGGCGGACGCGCGCCTCCTCATGGTCGACGATACGCTGCGAGGCCTGGAGGCGCTTGGCCGCGCCGCCCGCACGCGGACGGGCGCCCGGATCGCGGCCATTACGGGCAGCGTCGGCAAGACCGGCACGAAGGAGATGCTGCGCCGGGCGCTCGGCGCGCTCGCGCCGACCCACGCGAGCGAGGGGAACCTCAACAATCACTGGGGCGCGCCGCTTTCGCTCGCCCGCCTGCCGCGCGACGCCGCCTATGCGGTTTTCGAACTCGGCATGAATCATCCTGGCGAGATCCGACCCCTGACGACCATGACCCGGCCCGACGTCGCCGTCATCACCCGGATCGCGCCGGCGCACACCGCGTTCTTCGATACGATCGAAGGGGTCGCGGACGCCAAGGCGGAAATCCTGGAAGGCGTTGGCCCCGACGGCGTCGCGATACTGAACGCCGACGATCCGATGACGCCGCGCATCGCCCGTCGCGCAGCCGAGCTTGGCGTCCGCACTCTGACCTTCGGCGAAGCGGCTTCGGCCGATTTTCGCCTGACCGCGCTCGACCTCCGGGAAGACGGCTCGACCGTCGCCGCCGATGTCGCCGGCGCGGGCCATGGTGGCGGCGAGGCGTCCGGCGGCGCGGGCCT
>DAINCG010000138.1:0-1457 GCA_036732525.1 Pseudomonadota bacterium
GCGTTGGTGTCGGCGATCGCGGTGTTGATCATCGCCTGCCCCTGCGCGCTTGGCCTCGCGACGCCGATGTCGATCATGACGGCGACGGGACGCGGCGCGCAGGCCGGCGTGCTGATCAAGAACGCCGAGGCGCTGGAGCGGTTTGCGAAGGTGGACACGCTGATCGTCGACAAGACCGGCACGTTGACCGAAGGCAAGCCCAAGCTCGCCGACGTGTCGGCGACGGACGGCTTCGATCCCGACGATGTGCTGCGGCTCGCCGCGAGCCTGGAACGCGGTTCGGAGCATCCGCTCGCCGAGGCGATCGTCCGCGGCGCCGAGGAACGCGGCGTCAAGCTGGCAAGCGCGGAAGACTTCGAGGCGATCACCGGCAAGGGCGTGACCGGACGGGTCGACGGACGCAGCGTGGCGCTCGGCAATGCGAAACTGCTGGCGGAGCTCGGCGTCGAAGCCTCGGGCGATGCGGCGGACGCCGACGCCCGCCGCGACCGCGGCGAGACGGTGATGTTCGTCGTGGTCGATGGCCGCATCGCCGGGCTCGTCGCCGTCGCCGACCCGATCAAAGAGTCGACCCCCGAAGCCCTGAAGGCGCTGCATGCGCTCGGGTTCCACATCGTCATGGCGACGGGCGACAACGCGCGCACCGCGAAGGCGGTCGCCGAGAAGCTCGGCATCGACGAGGTGCGTGCGGACGTGCTGCCGGAGGACAAGGCGCGCATCGTCCGGGACCTGCAGGCGGCGGGCCGTTCGGTGGCGATGGCGGGCGACGGCGTCAACGACGCGCCGGCGCTGGCCCAGGCCGATGTCGGCATCGCCATGGGCACGGGCGCCGACGTCGCGATCGAAAGCGCGGGCTTCACGTTGGTGAAGGGCGACCTGAACGGCGTCGTCAGGGCGCGGCGGCTGTCGGAGGCGACGATGCGCAACATCCGCCAGAATCTGTTTTTTGCGCTGGTCTACAACGCCGCTGGGGTGCCGATCGCCGCGGGCGCGCTGTTCCCGTTCTTCGGCCTGCTCCTGTCGCCGATGTTCGCCGCCGCGGCGATGAGCCTGTCGTCGGTCTCCGTGATCGGCAATGCGCTCCGGCTGCGGGCGGCGCGCTTGTGAAGTCGCCATAGATCTCGATCATCTTCGAAAGCGAGGCGCCGGCGGTCCCATGGACGGGAAGGATGCAAGCCGCCGGCGCCTGACCGGCCTGCTCGGCTTGGCCGGCGTGCTCCTGCTTGTCGCAGCCGGCTATCTTACGGCGAAGGCGTTCGGCCTCTGGGAGGATGGCGCGGTCCAGGCGTTCGCGCGTCAGTGGGTCGAGTGGGCCGGGCCGGCGGGGCCGCTGGCCATCATTGGCCTGATGACCTTCGCCGTCGTCTTCAGCCCGCTGCCGAGCGCGCCGATCGCCCTCGCCGCCGGCGCGATCTACGGCCATCTCTGGGGGACGCTCTATGTCATCGCCGGCGCGG
>DAINCG010000138.1:1467-9014 GCA_036732525.1 Pseudomonadota bacterium
CTTCACAGGCAGTGACAGGGTCGGCAAAGTCATCGCTGGTTGGGCGGCGACGTGTTGCGGCGCTGGCTGCGCGTCGGCGTCGTAAATTCTTTCCTCGCGCGGTTCATGCGCTCACAGAACGCCTTGACGTTCGCCGTCTTCGCGACCCGGCTGATGCCGTTCCTGTCCTTCGACGTCGTCAGCTACGCGGCCGGCCTGACGCCGCTTGCCGCTTGGCGGTTCGCCGTGGCGACATTGGCGGGCATAGCGCCAGCCAGCTTCGCGCTGGCGCACCTCGGCGGCGTCGCCGCATCGGGGGAATCGGCATATGGCGGCGCCCTCACACTGGCGTTGGGCATGCTCGTCATGGCGCCGTTAATTCTGAAAGCGCTGCCGCGTCGATGGCGTCGATGGGTCGTAGGGCTGGCGGCCCGGTTTCGGTGACGCGACGCCGCGCGGTCCGGCGCGCTCGATGCGCCGGCGGATTGCTACCCGGATTTGGCGTCGCCGATTGAAAGGACGCGCCTTAATGACGCGAGATTCGCCCTCAGTTTCAGACAGAGTTCGGTCCATCGGGAGGTCGCCAAGACGGATGACGCCTGCTTCGTCAGGAACGCCGCGAACGCATCGTCAAGCGTGAAGACCGTGGCCGCGATTTTGCCGTAGCCGCGAAGATCCTCCTCGGTCTGAATAGAAGGCAGGTCGGCGGAAAACGCGACATGCGATCGCGCCGCGTCGGTCACCATGATGTAGCGATCCGTGTGGACGCCGTTCTTCATGAGACGATGGAGGACGATCATATCGACCCCGAAGTGGTCGATCGACCCCCGGAACTCGAACCGCGCCGCCTGACCGCGATGCACGAAGATCTTCAAGTCCAGGTCGCCGATGCTTTGGCAAGCGCGGCAGGCGCACATGTTCGTGTCGATCAACCGGGCCTGTTCCGCGTAGAAGGCGGCGAAAATGTCGAGAATGCAGGCGCCGATACGGTCGGCGGGATGGCGATCGGCGTCTACGAAGAACAGCGCGGCGTCGCCCTCGAGCTTCGAAAGCTCGACCGTTCGCGACGCCGCGACGATCATGCTGTTGATCAGCGAGAAGACGATGTGCTGGGCGTGGGCGAAGGAGAATTCGCTGCCGGTCATGAACCGCGTGTAGTGACTGATGTCCGGCAGGATGAAGATCGTGTCGCGCATTTCCGTTGCATCGTGATCCGCACGCGCTTCGGCGCGGGGGTCACGAGAAAGCAAGCTTGGTCGCGCCCTGCGAAGCCTTGCGACAGGCGCAGCCTGCCGTCTCGCCGGACGCATATAGAAAAACGCAAGCAACGCGAGCAGCGTGCTCAGGAAGACGATGACGCCGGTCGCGAGCCACATATGGCCGTGGCTCCAGTGTTCGTACACGATCCTAAGCCTCCTGCCGACGTGGCGACCGGGATGTCATGTATCCGTCTCGCAAGTCGCCATCGTCGGCGCGCCTGCTGATGAATGCGTTACGCATCTACCGGCAGGATGAGCCTACAGGCTAATCACACGCCCCAAATCCACTCTGGCGCCTGGCCGATATTGTTGTCGACCGAGCGTACGCCGGATGCATTCTCAGCCGCCACTCTCGCCGCCTCGCGCTGAGCGTCGGATGGGACCAAGCCCCACAGCTGCACGACGCCGTTTGAGACGATGACGTTGATCAAGGCGGCGTCCAGACCATCGACTTCGGCGAGCGCGCTTTCGACACGTTCCCGAATTTCCCTGTCGTCGGCGGAGCCGGCCTCGCCAGGCGTCTCCGCAGCTAGGCCATGCAGCAGGTTCGCTCGGCTGACGATGCCGACCAGCCGTCCGCTATCGGTCACAGGAACTCGCTTAATCCGACGTTGCTCCAGGATGCGGGCGATTTCGGCAACTGGGGCGTCTTTGCTGACTTCGACGACGTTCCGCGTCATGACGTCCCGCGCGTGACGGCCGTGCGCCTTGACGTAATCCTCCGGCCCGCCCCCGGCCGACGCCAGTCTGGCCAGCCACCACGAACCGTCTGACCCGTCATCGTCTTCCAGTCGGCGCATCAGGTCGCCCTCGCTGACGACCCCGACAACGCGTCCTTCGGCGTCAACGACCGGGACGCCGCTGATGCGTTTGCTCAACAGCAATTCGGCGATCTCGCGAACGCTCGTTTCCGGCTTAACGGAGACGACATCCGTCGTCATGACATCGATTGCTTGCATCTCAAGAGCTCCTTTCTACAGTAAACTCCTCTCAGGTGTGGCCATCGCCATGCATGTGATCGGACATCGGCTCCGCGACCCATCGCGAGAGATAGAAGCGCTCATAGGCGAAGACGGCCGCCATGCCGCCGAGGGCGATGTAAACGATCGTTGGGTCCGACTGGACCTTGATCGCCGCAAATACCCCGAGGACGACGAGGTCGAGCGCGATCGCCGACAATAGGATCGCGCCGTTTGCGCCGATCTCTCGCCTTAGCCGTCTGAACACGCCCCAATGGATGATGATGTCCATCACCAGGTAGAAGAACGCGCCGAGCGAGGCGATGCGGCTCAGGTCGAAAAATACGGTGAGCACGCCGGCGACGACGACGGTATAGACGAGCGTGTGCTCGCGGATCGGTCCGGACATGCCGAAGTGGCTGTGCGGGATCATCTTCATGTCAGTCAGCATGGCCAGCATGCGCGAGACGGCGAAGACGCTCGCCAGCAGGCCCGACGCCGTCGCGACGACGGCGAGCGCGACGGTCAGATAGAAGCCGTATTGCCCAAGCGTCGGTTCCGCCGCGCGCGCCAGCGAGTAGTCGCGCGCCGCAATGATCTCGTCGAGGGAGAGGCTCGATCCGACCGCGAACGCGACCAGCAGGTAGACGACGACGCATAGCGCGATCGACACGATGATCGCGCGGCCGACGTTCTTGTGCGGAACGACGATCTCGTCGCCGCTATTGGTGATGGTCGTGAAGCCCTTGAAGGCCAGAATGGCGAAGGCGACGGACGCGATGAACCCGGTCGCCACGTCGCTTGTCTGACCACCGCCGACATTCGGTTCAAACGAAAATCCGCCGGCCCAGAGCGCCGCGACCCCGAAGAGCGCGATGCCGCCGACTTTCAAGACCGCCATGGCCAGCGAAAAGGCGCCGACGGATTTATTGCCCGAAATGTTGACCAGATAGGCGAAAACGATGAGCGCGACGCCCAGGATCGGGACCAAGTAGGTCTGGTCGCCGAGATCGAACGGCCGCAGCACATAGGTCCCGAAGGTTCTGGCGACGAGGCTTTCGTTGATCACCATCGACAGCGCCATAAGAAGCGCCGCGCCGCCAGCCACGGCGGCGGGCCCGTAGGCTTTCTGCAGGATCATCCCGATGCCGCCGGCGGACGGGAAAGCGTTCGACATCTTGATGTAGGTGTAGGCGCTGAAGGCCGTAACGATCGCGCCCGCGATGAACGAGAGCGGAAACCACGGCCCGGCCAGCTCGGCGATCTGCCCGGTCAGTGCGAAAATGCCGGCGCCGATCATCACTCCGGCGCCCATCGAGATCCCGCCGATCAGGCTGATGCTGTTCTTCTGATAGCTTGAGTCCATTGTCGCCTCCTTGGTTCAGGCGTTTTGGCGGTCGGCCTCCTGTTCGATGAAGCGCGGAACGCTGTGCGCGCAGTCGCGGTCGATGTCGCCGCATTCCGCTTCCGCTTCGTGTTCCTCCTGGATGGCGAGACCGCGGCGCCAAAGGCCAAAGGCCGATTCAGGCGGGGGGGTTCCCGTCCGTACGTGAGACGACCGGGACGATGGCGAACGCCGCCCCGGTCAGAAACGCCCGTCCAGTTCGCACTCGGGCGTGTGCGCTCAGCGGACTTTGACGGGGCCGTGCATGCCGGCTTCGTAGTGGCCGGGCACATTGCAGGCGAACTGGATTTCCCCGGACGTTCCGAACTTCCAGGTTATCTCGCCGGTCGCGCCCGGCTCCAGCAGCTCGGAGTTTGGGTCATCGTGCTTCATGTCGCCCATCTTCGAATGGTCTATGTGGTCGGCCATGAGCGCGCCGGAAGCCATCATGGCCATCATCTCGTCCTGATGGTTCTTGTGCATTTCGGCCGTGCCGATGTTGAACTCATGGACGAGATCGCCCTTGTTCTCGATCAGGAACCGAACGGTCTCGCCCTGCGAAACCGTGATTGACTTCGGCATGTAGCGATTATCCGTCATCACGATCTTGAGCGTGCGACGCGCGTCGGACGCGTCCCCGGGTTCGCCGACGGCCGCATCCATCATGTGGCCGTGGCCGCCGCCATGGCCCTTGCCATGTCCGTGATCGGGAGCGGCCGTTTCGGCCGGGGCGCCATGCCCATGGCCTTTCTCGCCAGGACCGGCCAGAGCAGGCGTGATCGCAGATGCGGCGAGAATCGCCGCTGCGCATGCGGCGCAAGCAGACTTCTTCATTCTTCAGACTCCAATGGGCGTCCGGCGGGGCGGCGCGAGGGCCGCCTGGTCGGTCGTCGTGACGCCGGTAAGGTTTCGCTGGTCGTGTCGACGCGCGCCGAAACGCGCGATCAGACGATCACGCGTTGAACCTCGGGGGCCTGAAAATTCTCGAGGCGCGGGATCGGCGCGCCGCATCGTCGGTCGGCCTTAATGTCTCGCTCTCGGCCGAAGGCGCGACCAGCGCCGATCCGTCCCACGTCAGCAGTCCGAGACAAGCGGCAGCCGAGCAGTGCGCGTGCTGAGAGGCGTGGTCGTGCGACCCGCCCCCGTCATGATCGTCTTCGGAAACGTCGTCGGAAGCGCAGTGCGCGTCGTCGGGCACGGCGTCTGCGTGCGCTGTTGGCGCCGCGAACATGCCAAGCGCCAACACGATCGCGGCGAGGATGCGGAGAAACGCCGATGCATCGCGCCGCCTCTTCAGGATCGCGCTCACGCCGCCGGACCGGCGTCGGCTGGCAAGGGCTTCGGTCGAATTGCGCACGGCTTCACCACCTGACTCTAGCGGATTCCGTTGGCGCGCTGAAGTTCGCGGACATAGGCGACGATCCTGGCCACGTCGGCGTTCGTAACGCCAGGCTGGGGCGGCATGTCGCCGTAGGTCCAATGGTGCTGGCGAACGCCATTCCGAACGGCGGCGAGGAAGCTCCGGTCGCCATGGTGGCTCGGCTCATAGTACTTGTGGATGAGCGGCGGGCCGCGATCAGAGCCGGCCGCGCGCTCCCCATGGCAGGACGCGCAGTTGGCTGCGAACTTCCTCGCGCCGTCCCGCGCGGCGGCCGAAAAGGCGTCGGGCTCGTTCACTTGGACATGCGCCGTCCCCTCGGACGTCGGGCGCAACAGGAAGAACGCCCCGGCCAAGGCGAGTGCGGCGACCAAGCCCCCGGCGATCCAAGTTCTACCCATTCGCCGTCATGCCTTGATCGGAGAGTTCGTTCAGCATCGGACAGTCCGGTCGGTCGTCGCCCCTGCAGCGTTCGACAAGGTCCGCGAGGGTTACATGCATACCTTTCAGTTCCGCGATCTTGCTCTCGATCTCCTGCAGGTGCTGCATCGCCAGACGCTTTACGTCGGCGCTGGACCGCTTCCTGTCGTCGTACAGGTCGAGTAGCTCACGGCACTGTTCGATGCTGAAGCCAAGCGACTGCGCCCGCCGCAGGAAGGCGAGCTTGTGCAGGTCGATTTCGCCGAAGGAACGGTAGCCGTGCGTGTTGCGCGCGGGCGTAACCAGACCGATATCTTCGTAGTATCGAATCGTTTTTGCCGGTAGCCCGGAATTCTCCGCGATCTCGCCAATGTTCATTTTCACCTCTCCATCGAACACATAGGGCTTCCACTTACTGGAAGGTCAATGGCCGTATTCAGAGAACTGCGGGGCCTGCATGATCAAAGCCCGAGGCCAGCGAGCGCAGGCGATCCGACGACGACCTGGCTGGCAAGGTCGCGCGCGTGGATGAAAAGTCTTGCATGCGAGCCGATTCCGCAGCCGACGGGCTTTCAACGCATCGCAGCAGGCGAAGTTTCGCGCAGCCGATCTCGGCCGGTGTCATCGGATCCGAAAAGGCTCCAGTTCCCGGATTTCAATTGCCTGAATTGCATGGTCATGTCCGAGCCCGCCTGTCGGCGGGATCGGCAATGGCGGTCGTCTTGAGCCTATTCGGGCGGGAGCTGCGGCGCCCATTGCTCCGGACGACTTTGGGATCGATAGGGCGCTATTCCTGTCTGACTTCGAGCGCTCATTGACGCCGCAAGGCATTGACCGCAGTTTCCGGGCGGCGATGCTTTTCCGCTTCCCTCGACGGGCGCTTCAGATGCGGCGTAGCCTGGGGCGCACGACGCCGGCGATGCACTCGTTCAGCCAGGAAGAATGCCCATGCAGAAGCTCATCATACCCATTGATATCTCCGAGGAAGATGTGGCGCACAGCGTACTGGCGCGTGCGGAGGCGCTGGCAAGCGGCTTCGAAGTGAACGTCGTCGTCATGTACGCAATTGAAGCCGTGCCGACCTATATATCGCCGCGCATTCCGTCGGATTTGCTGCAGCAACACACAAAAGAGGCGGAGGCCAAACTGCGCAGCTTGGCGGCGGCCCATGGCCTTTCGGAGGGCGCCCGTCTCGTCATCCGTCACGGCAAGCCGCAGCATGAGATCGTCGCCCTTGCAGAGGAGGAGGGCGCGGACCTCATAGTGATGGCGTCGCATCAGCCGACCGGGGCCGACATTCTCCTCGGTTCAGTCGCCGCCTCGGTGGTCCGACACGCGCATTGCTCTGTCATGGTCGTGCGCTAGCAGGCTGATGAAAAAGTCCGTGCTGCAGGGCTCGTCGTTTTTCAGCAGCCTGCTAGACCAAGATCGCCGTCTGCGTCCAGCGCCTTCTCGGAAAGCGACTTCCACGCCGTTCTCCTCGCTTTCGTCCGGGCCTGACCCGGACGAACGCGGCCAAACGCGGGAGACGGGACCATGACCAGACAAACCTATCTCGTGACCGGCGCCTCGAACGGCATCGGCGCCGTCTATGCGGACCGACGGGCGAAGCGCGGCCACGACCTCGTGCTGGTCGCGCGCAGCGCCGGCAAGCTCGGGGCGCTCGCCGAACGGCTGCGCAAAGAGGCCGGCGTCGCCGTCGACGTGATCGCCGCCGACCTCGCCGCGCCGGAAGATCTCGCGTGGGTCGAATCGCGGTTCCGTGAGGACGCAGCCATCGCCGGCCTCGCCAACAATGCCGTCTCGATTGCTGTGATCCCTGGGCCGATGTCCTCTATAGGCGCAAACCCCGTTGAATTTTTCCGGCGGGCCCGGCATCCGAATGAGGTGATTGTCCATTGATTTGTGCGGCTGGAAGTTCGCCTGAGAGCTATGATGCGAAGCTGAATTCCATCGGCGCTTGGCTCGATCGCGAAACCGTCGGCGGCGACGTCGGCCACGCCGCGCGACGGCTCTTGCTCGATACGCTGGCCTACGCCGTCGCGGGCTTTCGCAAGGTCGATCTGACGTTTCTCGGGGCAGGCGACGGCGGTCACGCGTTGCCCGGCGCCGACGCCCGCTTGGGGCCGTCGGAAGCCGCGTATGCGCTCGCCGTCGCGGCCTGCGCC
>DAINCG010000138.1:9028-11137 GCA_036732525.1 Pseudomonadota bacterium
ACGAAGCCTGCGAGGGCTTGGCTTTCGCTCACGGCCGTCCCGGTCTGCATGCGGTCGCCGCCGGCGTCGGCGCCGCGCTACGGGCCGGAACGAACCTGGATGTGCTGCTCGCCTCAATTGTCGCGGGGTTCGAGTTCGGCGGCCGGACGGGGGCCATGTTCCGCGCGCGTCCGGGCATCCATGTCGATGGAACCTGGGGCCTCGTCGCCGCGACTGTGGCTGCCCGACGCGCCTTTGGCGGCGAAGGCGCGGCGCTCGCCGACGCGGCGTCGGCCGCCCTCTGCCAAATGCCCGCCAGCCTTTATTTGCCGGTCAGCCAAGGGGCTGATCTTCGGAACAGCTACTCCGGCCATGCGGCGAGCGCCGGCATCCTGATCGCGGCGTCGCTCGCGACCGGTATGGCGACGCCCGCCGGCGCCGTCGAGGCCGCAGCGGGATATGCATTCGATCGGGACGACGGGGCGTGGGTCGGCCCCGGCCGCAAACTGATCCTGGAAGGCTACCTGAAGCCCTATCCCGCCGTTCGCCACACCCACTATGGCATCGAGGCCGCGCGCGCCTGGCGTCGCGCCCATCCGGACGTTCCGGCGGCCGGCATCGGCCCCGTGACGCTTCGGATCTATCCCGAAGCGACCGTCTACTGCGGCAATCGGGCGCCGACGACGCCGATCATGGCGCAGTTCTCGTTGAGCTACACGCTGGCCTATAGCCCGGTCCACGGCGACCTGACCCCGGCGGCCTATGAGGCGGCGGCGCTCGCGAACGAGGGCCTTCGCGGTCTTGAGGCCAGCATCCGGATCGAAGCGGTCGAAGCGCTCGGCGCCGGCGGCGCGCGTCAGGCGGAGTTGGCCGTCGGATCGGACGCAGCGGCCTGGTCGATGACGGTGGACAGCGCGCCGGGAGACGCCGGCCGTCCGCTCAGCGATCGCGAACTTGCGGACAAGGCGCGCGCGTTCTGTCAGGACCGGTTGACGGACGCCCGCGTCGAACGCCTGATCGCGGACGTTCTGGAGGGACCAGGCGCGATGTCGGTGGCCGATCTGCTCGCCGGCTGAACGGTTCGATCACGCCGTCGCGGCGGCGCCTTCGGCGATGACCGCGTCGGCGATGCTGTTGTCGACGCAGCTGTCGAACGGCACGTCCCGGGCGATGAAACCGCCGGAAAGCAGCGACATCTTAAGGCGGACGAACCCGACCACCGGCAGCCGCGGGTTCCGGCCCCAGACGCCGAGAGCCCGATAGCGGTCGATCGCGCCGGTCAGAACGCTGGCGTCCAGGTCCGGGAAATAGCAATGCGCCATGTCCGCGACGGTCGCCGCATCGGCCGCGTGCAGCCAAGTCTGCGCCTCCTGCAGCGCGCGGACCATGCCGGTCAAAGCCTCTCGGTTACGCCTGACGAATTCGACCGGTGCGTAGTAGGTCGTGTAGCTGGTAGGGCCGCGCGCGGCCGCGGCGTGCCAAACATGGCCGGCGCCTTCCCGAAGGAGCATTTCCGCGAACGGCTCGAATACCTGAATGACATCCACTTCGCCCTTCCGCAGGGCCGCCACGTTGTCCGCCATGGTCCTGTCGGCGACGCGATCGAGCGAGGCGGGGTCGATCCCGGCGCGGCGCAGGTCTTCCTGAATGCACATCCATGGCGTCGGCACTTCGCTGACGGTCGCGATGCGGCGGCGGCCCAACTCGCAGAGCTGGAAGCCCGGACACGGTTCGCGACCGATCAGCAGGAAGGGATCGCGGGTGACGGCCTCGCCGAATGCGATCAGCCGGCGATCGGGATCGGGGTCCCGATCCATATGCTGCATCATGCGCATCGGGCCGCCCCAGGTCACGTCGGCCTTGCCCGCGAAGAGATCACTGGCTGACTGGTCGGAGGTCTCGGGGCGGTCCAGGATCACGTCCAGCCCCAACTTCTGATGAAGCCCACGTTTCAGGGCGACGTAGTAGGGCGTATAAAATACGGCGCGCAGGCTCTCGTACAGGCGGATCTGCATTCTCGAAACTCCTGTCGCGCGGCCGCCGCTGGCCTGACGTCGTCTTTGGCCCGATCACCGTCCGTCGCCACGGGAGCGGCTTGATTGCGGCAAGCCGTTACGGATGAGCATTCTG
>DAINCG010000139.1:0-2030 GCA_036732525.1 Pseudomonadota bacterium
GCCGCCGCCGGACGTCGTCCCCGATCCGCCCGCCGAACCATATGCCCCGCCGCCGCCGTCGCCGCCGACGCTGTTGGTCAGCCCGGCGAAGCCGCCGCCGCCGCCCGAGAAATTCGCGCCGGCGCCGCCGGCCGCCGCCGCGTTGCCGCTGATGGCGGAATTGGTGATGACCAGCGTGCCGTCATTGAAGATGCCGGCGCCGAGCGCGCTTTCGCCTAAACCGGTCGCCGGATTAGAGGTCGTGAAATTGCCGCCATCGCCCGAGAGCGCGCCGCCGGTGATTGCGAGACCGTCGATCGAGCTGTCCGTGCTGCCCGACGTAAACGCGAAGACGCGGCTGCGTCCGTCGGCCGTGACCGTAATGTCCTGGTCGGTCGCCGTGCCGTCGACGTTGCCCGCGATCTCGAGCGCCTCCGTCACCGACAGTTCGCCGGACGTCAGCGTGATCGTCGAGCCGTCGGCGATCGTGAACACGATGCGGTCCTTGCCGCCCGCCGCGTTCGCGTCGGCGATCGCCTGGCGCAGGCTGCCCGCGCCGGAATCGTTCGTGTTCGTTACGGTGAAGTCGGCCATGGCGTCAGCTCCCAATATTTGTTTCGGCGCACGCATTCGCATGCACCGTACGCCACAATTTATGAATGGCGGCTGACCATGGTCCGGTCGGCGCCAAGCGTCACGCATAACCTCAAACGATCACAGGATCGTGAATTGAACTCGCGGCCATGGCAGACTTTGCCCCGCGTTTTGCGCGGGCGCGTATGCCGGTATCCTCGACGATCGATAGAGCATTTCGAGGGAGAGGCGCATGGCGCACGGAAACGACGACGGGCACATCGGCACCTGGGCGCTGGTGCGCGGGACCTGCGTCCTGGACGACGGTTCGCCCGGTCCGCTGCCCTATGGCGGCGACGGCGTAATCGGCCGGGTCGTATTGGGCGCGGACGGCCGGATGGCCGCCGTGATCTGCCAGAACGACGCCAGCATTCCCACTGGCGGGACGCGGGAGTACACCTCCTATTGCGGGCGCTATACGTTCGACGGCGCGCGCCTCGTCACCCGGGTCGACGCGGCGTCCGACCCCGCGCGGCTTGGCACGGATCAGGTGCGCGACGTACGCTTCGAGGATGGGCTGATGGTGCTCCGCCCGCCGCCGCGCGTCGTCGACGGGCGGACCCAGCACCGCGAACTTTACTGGCGCAAGATCGCCGACACCTGAGGGAACGCTTCACCATGGACTTCGAACTCGACCCCGCCGACGAAGCCTTCCGCGAGGAGGTCCGCGCCTTTTTCCGCGAGAAGCTGCCGGAACACATTCGTCGCCAGGCGATGCTCGCCCCCTCCTATGTGAAGGCGGAGGACACGCGCGCCTGGCACCGCACGCTCTATGAACAGGGCTGGATCGCGCCGCGCTGGCCAAAGGAATACGGCGGCACCGGCTGGACGCCGATGCAGAAGCACATCTTTGAGCTGGAATACCAGAACGCCTACGCGCCCCGGCTCTCCAGCTTCGGCATCGGCCTCGTCGGCCCGGTCATCTTCACTTTCGGGACGGACGAGCAGAAGGAACAGCATCTCGGCCCCATCCTTTCGGGCGACATCACTTGGTGCCAGGGCTATTCGGAGCCGGGCGCCGGTTCCGACCTCGCCTCTTTGAAGACGCGGGCCGTGCCGGACGGCGACCACTACATCGTCAACGGCCAGAAGATCTGGACGAGCCACGGCCACCACGCCCAATGGATCTTCGCCCTGGTCCGGACGGATTCGGACCCGGCCAAGAAGCGGCAGGAAGGCATCTCCTTCCTTTTGATCGACATGTCGACGGCGGCCACTATCTGAACGAGGTCTTCTTCACCGACGTGCGCGTGCCGCAGAAGAACCGCATCGGCGAGGAGAACAAGGGCTGGACCTACGCCAAGTTCCTGCTCGGCAATGAGCGGACGGGCATCGCCGGCGTCGGCAAGTCCTGGCGGAAGGTGGAGAAGCTGGTCGGCGTCGCCAAGGAGGAGCGCGGCAATGACGGGGCGCCGCTC
>DAINCG010000139.1:2073-2447 GCA_036732525.1 Pseudomonadota bacterium
CCGGCAGAAAACGATGGAGATCGCGACCAAGCTCTCGGCGCTCGAAAATACCAACTTACGGATGCTTTGCCGCGAGGCGGCGGGCGGCAAGATTGGCGCCGAGGCCTCGCTTCTGAAGATCGCCGGCACGGAGATCGAGCAAGGGTTGAACGAGATGCTGGTTTTCGCGCTCGGCAACTACGCCCAGCCCTATGAGCGGGACAGCCTGCGCATCGACGCGAACGAGTTCGTCGGCCCCGACCACGGCCGCGGCGTCATGACGGAGCACCTGCTGCGCCGCGCCGCCTCGATCTACGGCGGCACGAACGAGATCCAGCGCGACATCATCGCGAAACGCGTGCTGGGCCTCTAACAAGGATGGCGGGGCCGAAGAT
>DAINCG010000139.1:2457-11089 GCA_036732525.1 Pseudomonadota bacterium
AGCGGATCGAACTCACGCTCTTCGAGGTCGAGATCCCGGACATGGTCGCCGACCCGGCGGGCTTCGGCATCTCCTATGCGCCGGGCGAAAGCGGCAAGCAGCTTCGGCTCGCCGTCCGGGTCTTCGGCGACACGGGCGTCGTCGGCGAATATGTGCCGGGGCGCGGCCGGGCGCGGGTGATCCATGCGGCCTCGGCCGCGCTCGCCCAGACGCTGATCGGCAAGCCGGCGCTGGAGCGGGAGCGGAACTACGTCGCCATGCGGCGGCTGACGAAGCATGTCGGCGAGGTCGGCATCGGCGCGCTCGACATCGCGCTCTGGGACCTCGCCGGCAAGCACCACGGCGCGCCGGTCTACGAACTCCTGGGCGGCCACCGAACGCGGCTGCCGGCCTATGCCTCCACCCTGCACGGCGACCGCCTGCCGGGCGGCCTCTCCAGCCCGGAGGCCTATGCCGACTTCGCCGAACAGTGCCTGGAGATGGGCTATCCCGGCTTCAAGATGCACGGCTGGTCGGCCGGCGACGTGGCCGAGGAAGAGGCGATGATCCGCGCCGTCGCCAAGCGCGTCGGCGGGCGGATGGAGATCATGTACGACAGCTCCTGCCACCTGGCGACGCTCGCGGACGCCATCCGTATCGGCCGGGTCTGCGACGACTGCGGCCTCTACTGGTACGAGGATCCCTATGCCGACGGCGGCATCTCGATCCACGGCCACCAGCGCCTGAAGCAGTTCGTGAAGACGCCGATCCTGATCGGCGAGCACATCCGGAACCTGGAGAGCGCGACCGACATGCTGGTCGCCGGCGCGACGGACTTCGCCCGCGCCGACCCGGACTATGACGGCGGCCTGACCGGCTGCCACAAGCTCGCCGTCGCGGCGGAAGCGCTCGGCATGGACTGCGAGGTCCACTCCTGCGGCCCCGCCATGCGCCACCTGATGGCCGCCTGCCGGAACTCCAACTACTACGAGGTCAACCTCGTCCACCCGAACTGCCCGAACGCCTGGTGCCTGCCGATCTACGAGGGCTATTCCGACCAGCTCGACTGCATCGACGCCGACGGCTGCGTCCCCGTACCGGACGGGCCGGGGTTCGGGATGACGTACGACTGGGCGCGGATCGAGGCGACGCAGGTGGGGCGGACAGTGCTGGATTGACTGCGAGACGGCATGCTCAATCCGGCGGTCGCACCGGATTGACGTACGGGATATCGGCGAAGTCGCGCTCATTGTCCGTCACGACGATGCAGTCGTTCGCCTCGGCAGTGGCGGCAATGATCATGTCCAGCGCGCTACGTGGCCGACCCGCCGCACGCCCTGCCGCCATCAGGCGTCCCCATATCAAGGCCGCCCGCGCGTCGAAAGGCAGGACGCGTCCCGCGAAGAGGGCCGCCGGACCGTCCGGTCCGGCGAACCATTGCTCAAGCGCCTGTCGTCTACGGCCTGCCGGCAATTCGTCGATGCCGCGCGATATTTCGCCGAGGGTCAAGGACGCAATGAACAAATCTTCGTCCGGTCGCGCCGCCATCCAATCCAGGAGCGAAGACGATGGGCTCGACTTGACGATATTGCTCAGAATGTTGGTGTCGAGCAGATAGCGGGTCACAAGTCGATATCGCGCCCGGAGCTCCGCGAACGCTGAAAATCGATATCGGCGCCCACGAGCGGCGAGCGACGCAGCGCTTCGAGGATGCCGCCGACCTCGGCCGCTTCATCCTGAACGGCCGCTTGCATCGCCGCCCGGGCGCGCTCGGCGGCATCGCCGCCTTCGGCCAGGCGGCGTCCGAGACGCCTCAGCAACGCGCCATCGCGTTCGGGGGCCATGATATCGTGGCGTTTCAGTCCGCGGCGGCGCAGCCGCTCGCGGTATGTCCTGCTCGCCCGATCTTGTGCGGTCTCGCTCATCGCCGCCTCCTCAAGCATGACCGGATATATATGCCGGTTATAACGGCGGAACAATCCGGGCGGATAGCGTCAGGAGAAACAACCGAAGATGGTGCGGGCGGCGGGACTCGAACCCGCATGGCCTGGGCCGAGGGATTTTAAGTCCCTTGTGTCTACCAATTCCACCACGCCCGCGTCGGCCGACAGGATAGGCGGCGGGCGTCCGGCGGTCTACGAATACCAATGAGAAACGGGCGGGACCGCCCGGTCAGTGCAGGATCTGCGAGAGGAAGAGCTGGGTCCGCTCGTTGCGCGGGTTGGAGAAGAAGGCTTCCGGCTCGTTCTGCTCGACGATCTCGCCGCCGTCCATGAAGACGACGCGGTTCGCGACCTGGCGGGCGAAGCCCATCTCGTGGGTGACGCAGATCATCGTCATGCCGCTTTCGGCAAGATCGACCATGACGTCCAGCACTTCCTTGATCATCTCGGGATCGAGGGCCGAGGTCGGCTCGTCGAACAGCATGATGCGCGGGTTCATGCAGAGCGCGCGGGCGATGGCGACGCGCTGCTGCTGGCCGCCGGAAAGCTGACCCGGATACTTGGCCGCCTGTTCCGGGATCTTCACCCGTTCCAGATATTTCATCGCCGCCGCCTCGGCCTCGGCCTTGGGCTGCTTGCGCACCCAGATCGGCGCCAGCGTGCAGTTCTCCAAGACGGTCAGGTGCGGGAACAGGTTGAAGCTCTGGAAGACCATGCCGACCTCGGACCGGACCTGGTCGATGTTCTTGAGGTCGTTGGTGAGCTCGACGCCATCGACGATGATGTCGCCTTCCTGGTGCTCCTCCAGGCGATTGATGCAGCGCACCATCGTGGATTTGCCGGACCCGGACGGCCCGCAGACGACGATCCGTTCGCCGCGCTCGACCTGAAGATTGATGTCCTTAAGGACGTGAAATTCGCCAAACCACTTGTTTACGCTGCGCATTTCGATCGCGATGTCTCGCGCCATCATGCTCTCCTGTTCGTCGCCGGCGGGCGGTCGTTTCCGGAGCCCGTCATTATTTTGCCGCATTGCACGATAAACCGCTCGTGTGCGCAAGAGATTCCTTTGGATCAAGCCGGTCCCGGCCAGATGACGACGAGCGCGGTGAGGTCGTCCGCGGGCTCCTCCCCGTCGGCGAAGGCCTGCACCGGCCCGACCAGGCCCGAAAGCGCCGCATCCGCCGAACGGGCGCCGGCGAGGCCGGCCAGCACCCGGTCGGTCCGGGCCCCGCCGAACATCTCCCCGTCGTCGTTGGCGGCGTCGGTCACGCCATCGGTGATGACGACGATCATGTCGCCCGGCTTCAGCTGCAAGCTATTCGTCGGATAGGGAAAATCCGGCAGCAGGCAGAGCGGCGGTCCGCCGTCACCTTCCAGATGCTCGAGCGCGCCCGCCGTCGACACCCGACGCGGCGGCTCATGGCCGGCAATGCAATATTCGAGACGTCCGGTCTCGACATCGAGCACGGCGGCAAAGGCCGTCACATAGGTCGCGGTCGGGTTGTCGCGTGCGATCTCCGCGCCCGCGCGGGAGAGCACTTCGCCGATTTCGCCGCTGGTATTAAGCGCGACAGATTTACACATCGTCTTGGCGATCGCCATGAACAGGCTTGCTTCGGGCCCCTTCCCCGCAACGTCGCCGACCAGGAACAGCAGGCGCCGGTCGTCCAGCAGGAAGAAATCGAACAGGTCGCCGCCGACGGTGCGCGCCGGCTCGCTCGACGCCGCGATGGAGAAGCGCGTCTCGTTCGGAAAGGCTTTCGCGGCGTTCGGCAGGATGCCCATCTGCAGGCGCTTCGCCGCCGCCATCTCGCCGTCGATCCGGGAGCGCACGGCGTCCGCATGCCGGCGCTCGCGCTCGTTGATGACGAGGTGCGCTGCGAAGACCGGCAGCCCGGCGAGCATGGCGAGCACGGTCGGTGTGGCGCCGTCCAGCACGACCAGAAACCCGGCATAGGCCGCGAAGGAAACGACGATCGGCGTCAGCAGCATGACCGCCGCCATGGCCGTGCCGGGGCCGACGCCGCGCCGGATCGGCACGAAGGCCGCCGCCAGGATCAGCAGCGCGGCGACGCCGAACTCCGCGGCCGGGGCCCAGTAGGGGCGGTTGAGCAGGCGGCCGTCGAACATCGCCTCCAGCGTCTGTCGGTGGATGTCCACGCCCGGCGTCACCTCCTCCAGCGGCGTCACCCGCTCGTCGACGCCGCCGGCGCCGGCATAGCCGATCAGCACCAGCTTGCCCTCCAGCCGTTCCAGCTGCGCGTCGTTCGCCAGAAGGTCGATCGCCGGAATCTCCCGCTTCGGGTCGCGCCGGCCAGACCACGGCCGGAGGCTGCCGTCCGGCTCGGTCGGGATGACGAGCAGCGTTTCGCGCCCGGCGATCAGCCGCAGCCGGCGCACGCCGACGGAGTCCGTGTCCGCGACGATCAGGCTGGCGCCGGTCGCCGCCCGCAGCATTTCGACGGCGAGGCCGGGCGCGAGACTGGCGCCGCCGATGTCGAACGCCTGGCCGGTGCGCCGCACCACGCCGTCGAACTGGGATTGCAGCACGACGAGGCCTTCGCCTTCCGCAGCTTCCCGAAACCTTTCCTGAGAGCGCAGCGGCGCGAACGGCGGACGCCATCTCGCCAGCGCGCCCCTCGGATCCGGCCCGTTGATCGCAATCGTGCTGATCAACGCGGCCGGCGGGTCGGCCGGCGCCGCGCCGCGATCCCCGGCCCCCAGGACGAAGGGCCCGGTCGCAATCGCAAGGGCGAGCAAGTCGTCGCCGCCGGGCAGGCTGTTCAGCCAGGCGACCGCCTCGGGCGGCGCGCCGGGCCGCCGGGCCAGCGATGCGGGCGAATCCGCTTCCCGCTCGGAGAAGAAGATATCGACCCCGACCGCCGCCGGATTGCCCGCCGCGACGCGCTGGAAGAGCTGCGCCATCTTCGAGCGGGGCCACGGCCAGTCGCCGACCTCGGCGATGCTCGCTTCGTCGATCGCGACAATGACGACCGGCTCCGAAATTCGGTCGCGCGTCCAAATCTGGTTCAAGGTATCGAACCAGGTGTGCGGCAATTCCCGCAATTCGCCGGGCTTCAGGACCAGAAGACAAAAGGCGATCGCGCTGCCGATGACGCCGACGCCGAGCGCCCGCCGCGCGAGCAGCAATCGACCGATCCAACCGGAAAGCCGCATGCGGTTCGGCATCGTCAGACGGACCAGGCGCAGACGCGCCGGCGCCGCCTAGAGTTCGATCTCCATGCCGTCATAGGCGGTCAGCACCTGCAGCCGCGGGTGGTCGGGATAGGCGTCGCGCCGGATTTCCTCATAGCGGCGCGTATCCTCCAGGATGGCGTCCATGCGCGCGTCGTCGTAGACCGGTTCGTGATGGAAGAGGGCGAGCCGCTTCGCCCCGGCCCGCTGGCAGAGCTCGACCCCGACGATATTGGAGGAATGGCCCCAGTCTTCCTTCACCGAGACGGCGTCCGCCAGCGAATACATGGCGTCGAACACGACGAGGTCGGCGCCGTCGAAGAACTCGACGAATCCCTCCGCCGCGTGCTCGTCCTCGATGCGATGTTCGGAATCGCTGGAATAGACGAAGACCCTGTCCTCCGCGGCGATGCGGTAGCCATAGGAGTCGCCGGCGTGGAGTTGAAGCTTCGGCGTTACGGTAGCGCCCGCGATCTCCGTCGCGACCCCGGGGACGAGCTTGCGAAACTCGATGCGGGCGCCAAGCTGCGAGAAATCCACCGGGAAGTTGGGCGCCTGGTTCTGGCGCCGGAACGACGCCTCGATCCCGTCATGGCAGCCATAGATCACGATCCGGTTGCCCGGAACGTAGGCCGGCGTGAAGAACGGGAACCCCATCAGATGGTCCCAATGCAGATGGGACAGCAGGACATGAAACGTCTGGGGCCGGGCCGGGTCGAACAGCGCGCCGCCGAGCCGCCGCGATCCGGAGCCGAAGTCGCAGAAGAGGTGCTCCTCCCCCGCGATCATGACCTGGACGCAAGGCGTATCGCCGCCATAGGTGTTCCAGGTCCAGAACGGCTGCTCCGCCAGGAAGGCGTCGATCGCGGCGTCGTCCGCGAAAGTCCTGCCGGATGCGGCGCGTAGCAGGGCCCGCGCCTTGCCGCGCATCTGGCCGCTCGTCATCGGCGTCGGAAGCGAGCCTCGCGTGCCCCAGAACTTGATGCGCATTTGGCCGCCCCTTGTTTTCCGGTCGTCGCCTAGGGCGACGGCCGCTCCAACTCCGCGATCGCGTCCGCGATGCCGGCGTAAGTCGGCAGGATGCTGTCGGTCCGGCTGATGCGAAGAACTTCGGCGACCGTCGGCTGCATGCCGGCGACCGCGATCCGGCCCTTGTTCGCCCGCGCCGCCTTCGCGGCCAGCAGCAATGCGCGCAGGCCGACGCTGGAAATGTAATTGACGTTCGAGAGGTCGATCAGCAGGCGGTCGCCATCGGCGGAACACTTCGCGAGATAGGGCTGCAGCGCCTCTTGCAGCTTATCCGCCGTCTGGTGATCGATACGCCCGGTGGGGGCGAGCGTCACAACGACGCCGGTACGTGACTCCGCCAGTTCCATCTCGCTCCCTCGCAACGAATTTCGCAACTGGACACTGCGATTGCGGCAGAGTATCGCGAAAGCTGGCCGGCGACGCCATAGGCTCGCTGAGCAAAATCGCAATCGGCGCGGTCTCCGACGCGCGACATCCCGCTCCAGCTTCCGGAATCCAGCCTGGCATGAGAGAGGCGACAAGCGCCGACGCCCGCCCCGACCGGCCCGGCCTCGGCATCGGCCTGATGCTGCTGGCGATGTTTCTGCTCGCCTCGATGGACGCCATCGCCAAGCACCTGACGGAAACGCTCGCCGTTCCGCAGATCCTCGCCATTCGGTTCTGGATCTTCTTCACCTTCGCGACCGTGCTCGTGAGCCGCAAGGGATTCGCGCGCACGGTCCGCTCGGCGCGACCGCGGCTGCAGATCGTCCGCGCGCTCATTCTGGTGTGCGAGATGACGGGCTTCATCTTCGCGTTCAGCGTGATGCCGCTCGCCGCCGTGCACGCCATCGCCGCCGTCTCGCCGCTGATCGTCATGGCGCTCGCCGCCCTTTTCCTCGGCGAGGCGATCGGGCCGCGACGCTGGGCGGCCGTCGCCGGCGGCTTCGTCGGCATCCTGATCATCATCCGGCCGGGCGTCGGCGTGTTCGAGCCGGCCGCGGCCGTGGCGTTCGCCGCCGCGCTCGGCTGGGCCGTCTACCAGGTGCTGCTGCGCGCCGTGGCGCGTTACGACTCGGCGGAGACGACGACCTTCTTTACCGCCTCGGTCGGCATCGTCTGCTTCAGCTGCGTCGCCCCGTTCGTCTGGACCGCGCCCACGCCGGTCGAGTGGCTCTGGCTCGGCGCCATCGGCGCGCTCGGTTCCGTCGGGCATTTCCTGCGGCCGGCGGCCTACCGATACGCCGACGCCGCGACGCTGCAGCCGTTCGGTTACGCCATGCCGATCTGGGCCGCGATCATGGGCTGGCTCGTCTTCCGGAACCTGCCGGACCTGTGGACCTTCGTCGGCGGCGGCGTCGTCATCGCCAGCGGCCTCTATGCGCTCTGGCGGGAACGCGTCGCCGGAAAGCGAGCGAAACCCGCCGAATAGCGGACATCGTCAACCTTTTGTTAAGGTTATTGTCCGATCAATTCGCCTTCGACCGACTGCCGGGGGACAGAGAGTCTGATGACCGGGATGACGTTGCGGATCAGCCGTTGGGCTGCGGGCCTGTGCGGCCTCGCCTTCGGATTGACGCTCGCCGCCGTCGCCAGTTTGGCGCTCGCGGTTCTGCTAGGCTGATCCGGCCACCCAGAACGAACGCGAACGTGCGACGAGGCGGCCGTCTTCGTCGAAGGCGGCCGACGCCGCGGTTCGCTTGCGCCCTTCCCAGCGCGCGGGCCCGGCGCCACGCCACCCGACCAGCGCATAGTCCCGCCCGGGCGCGAGCGGCGCCAGAATCTCGACCGCGTACTGAACGGTGAAGATCGGCTTCGTCGGCTCCTCCAGCGCGACATAAAAGCCGGCGACGCAGTCGAGCGCGCCCGCGATCGCGCCCGGATCGACGCGGCCCGACGCATCCCAAGCCCAATCCGGCGCCCTGCTCCAGGTCCTGATGCAGGATTTCCGGCCCCGCCACGCCGTCGCGACCCGCCCGTCGCCGAGCGGACCGGCGTGGACGCGCATCGAATCCGGATCGAGCCCGCAGGAGAAACAGTGCGGCGCAGGATGATTGCCGGCGTCCAGCCTGCAGCCGAGCCCGGCGCGCCGCGCGGCCGCCGGCGCGACCGGCGGCGTCGTGGGGAACGCCGGCCGCCAGGGGGTCGCCTCCATCACCAGCGCGCCGCAGGCCGTCGGGTCGATCAGCCGCAACGCCGGGCCGGCGCGCAGGACATGCAGGTCGCGTTCGAGCGGTATGGGCGCCGCGAGCCGGACCGTCACAGGCCCGTCGGCCGCCGCCGCCAGCCGGGCGGCCGTCCAGCCGCCCTGCCCGCGCCCGGTCGGCCCCTGGAAGCGCCGGTCGATGCGAATCACGGCGACGGGCGCCGTCACAAGAGATCCCGCAACATGGCGACGAGCGGCTTGTCGGCGGGCGGCATCGGATACCGCGCCATCTCGTTCGGCCGCGCCCAGGCGAGGCGCTGGCCCTCCCTGCCTTCGGGCCGCCCCTGCCAGACGCGGC
>DAINCG010000140.1:0-11032 GCA_036732525.1 Pseudomonadota bacterium
CTTAGATCGCGGCGAGGCGGCGTTCCGGTTCCCCCAGGATCGGCGCGCAGTCGATCAACGCGCGCGTGTAGGGATGCGCCGGAGCCGCCAGGACGGCCGCCGTCGGCCCGGTCTCGACGATCCGGCCGGCGTACATCACGGCGACGCGGTCGCAGAGTTCGGAGACGATGCCGAGGTCATGGGTGATGAAGAGCGTCGCCGTGCCGCGTTCTATCCCTAGCTGGCGGAGGAGATCGAGCGTCTCCGCCTGCACGGTGACGTCGAGCGCTGTCGTCGGCTCGTCGGCGACGATCAGCGCCGGGTCGTTCGCGAGCGCCATGGCGATCGCAACGCGTTGGCGCATGCCGCCCGAAAGTTCGTGCGGATAGGCGTCGAGCCGCCGCCGTGCCGCCGGCATGCGCACGTCTTCCAGCAATGTGAGCGCCCGGTCCCGCGCCGCCTTCCGGGTCATGGGCCGGTGCGCGGTAATCGCCTCCGCGATCTGGTCGCCCACGGTGAAGAGCGGATGCAGCGATTGCATCGGATCCTGAAAGACATAGGCCGCCCGCGCGCCCCGCAGGCGGCGCAATCGTTCCTTGTCGGCCGCAAGCACGTCGACTCCCTCGAACCGGACGGCGCCGCCGGCGATGACGCCGGGCGGGCTTGGCGCAAGCCGGAAGATCGACATAGCGGCGGCCGATTTGCCGGCCCCCGATTCGCCGACGAGGGCGACGCGTTCGCCCCCCGCGAGACTGAGATCGACGCCGGCCACGGCCCGGAGCGGCTGGCCGCGCGTCTCGAAGTGTGTCTCGAGTCCTTTGACGTCGAGCAGCGCTTCGGTCGGTTCCGACTGTGGCGCTTCGGTTCGTGCGACGCGGGTCGCCGGGCCGGCGGGCGCCATGGCGCCGGCGCGGAGGCGCGGGTCCAGCATGTCGCGGACGCCGTCGCCAAGCAGGTTGATCGCCATGGTGAGCGCGAAGATCGCGAGACCCGGAATCGCCGCCACGTGCGGCGCGGTCAGCAGCACCTTGCGGCCTTCGCCCAGCATCGCGCCGAGGTCGGCTTCCGGCGGCTGGGCGCCGAGGCCGAGGAAGGAGAGGCCCGCCGTCTCCAGGATCATCCAGCCGAGCGTCGTCGACATGGCGACGACCACGGTCGGCAGCACGTTCGGCAGGATCTCGCCGAACAGGATCGTCGGCCCCGAGGCGCCGGAAAGCCGGGCGGCGTCGACGAATTCCCGCCGCGCGAGGCCGATCGCGACGCCGCGCACGTTCCGGGCGAAGAAGGGGATGTTGACGATGGCGATCGCGTAGAGCGCGTTCATCAGCCCCGGCCCCAGGACCGCGACGATGGCGAGCGCCAGCAGGATGTAGGGGAAGGCCATGACGAGATCGACGCCGCGCATCAGCCCGTCGTCCGTCCAGCCGCCGGCGAAGCCCGCGACGAGGCCGATCAGCGTGCCGATGACGGCGGCGATCAGCGTCGCGGCGACGCCGACGCCGAGCGAGACGGCGGCGCCCCGCATCAGCCGCGCCAGGAGATCGCGGCCAAGCTGGTCGGTGCCGAGCAGATGGCCGTCCGTCCCGGGCGGCAGCAGTCTCTCGGCCGGCGCGGTCGCGTAGGGATCGGCGAGCGGCAGCAATGGGGCCGCCGCCAGCGCCAGCAGCATCGCCAGGAGCGCGATTGCGGCGGCGAGCGCCACGCGATTGTCGGCGAGCTGACGGAGCGCGGTCATCAGCGCAGCCGGGGATCGACGATGGTCTGCGCGATGTCGGCGAGCAGATTGGCCGTGACGTAGCAGGCCGCGACGACCAGAACGCCGCCCTGGACCAAGAGCAGGTCCCGCGTCGAGATCGCGGTCACCAGCATCCGGCCGACGCCGGGCCACTGAAAGATCGTCTCCACATAGACCGCGCCGCCCAGAACGAAGCCCGCCTGGATGCCGAGCAGCGGGATGACCGACACGAGCGCGGCCTTGAACGCGTGCCGGCAGACGACGCGGCGCTCGCGAACGCCCTTGGCCCGCGCCGTCCGGATGTAGTCCTGGCGCAGCACGTCCAGCATCGCCGCCCGCGTCAGCCTGGCGATCACCGCCGTCGCGGCCACGGCGAGCGTCGTCGCCGGCAGGATCAGGTGCGCCAGAAGGTCGAGCGGCCCGCCGCCGCCATAGACGGCGTACATGCCCGACGCCGGCAACCAGCGAAGCTGGACCGCAAACAGCATGACCAGCAGGAGGCCCAGCCAGAAGGAGGGCGTCGAAATGCCGAGCAGCACAACGAAGGTGACGACCCGATCCGTCCAGCCGAACTGCCGGACGGCGGAGACGATGCCTGCCGCGAGCCCGAGCACGCTGCACAGCAGGAAGGCGGCGCCGGCGAGGATCAGCGTCGCGCCGAACCGCTCGAACACCTCGTCCGCGACCGGCCGGTCGAGCGTGTAGGACCGGCCCATATCACCTTCGAGCAGATTGCCGAGCCAGGCGAAGTATTGCGCCCAGAGCGGCCGGTCGAGGCCGAGCTCACGGTTGAGGCGCGCGACGTTCTCCGGTGTGGCGTAGGCCCCCAGGATCGCAGTCGCCGTGTCGCCCGGCATCGCCGCCAGCATCAGGAAGATCACGACGGTCAGACCGAGCAGGATCGGCGCCGCGATCAGGACGCGCTTGGCGATGTAGGCCCACATGGCGATGGCCCGGTCCCGGCGGTTAGTCCTTCTTCACGTTGCGCAGCAGCAACAGGAAGGAGGGCTCCAGTCGGAAATCCTGCACCCGCGCGCTCGCGACGGCATTCTGCTTCCAGTTCGCGATGAACGCCCAGGGCGCGTCCTCGTGCACGATGCGCTGCGCCTGTTTGTAGAGATCGGCCCGCTTCGCCTGGTCCGTCGCGGTCCGGGCGGCGTCCAGCAGCTTGTCGACCTCGGGATTGCTGTAATAACCGGAATTGAAGCCGCCCTTGTCCGGGAAGGCGTCCGTCCGGAGCGCCAGATAGGGCAGCGTGTCCGGGTCGTTGGTCATCCAGGCCATCTCTGCCATGTCGGCCTTGCCTTCGAGGCCGGGGTTCACCTTGCCGAGATAGGTGTTCCATTCATAAGTCTCGATCGCGACGTCGAGACCGACTTCGGCAAGGTCGGCCTGGATTGCGGCGCCCATGGTCACTGGGTCGAGCATGCCGGACCCGCCCTCGGTCACGTACATCGTCAGTTTGGCGTCCGCGGCGCCCGCCGCCGCCAGCAGCGCCTTCGCCTTTTCGGGATCGTGGGGATAGGGCTGGAGCGCCGCGTCATGCGCCCATTCGAACGCCGGCGGGATCGGGCCCGCGGCGACGGTCGCCGTGCCCTGCAGGACGTTTTCGACCAGCGCCTGCTTGTCGATCGCGTAGTTCACCGCCTGGCGGACGCGCTTGTCCTTCAACGGGCCTTCCTTGGCGTTCAGGATCAGGAACCAGAGGTGCGGTCCGGCTTCCTCGTAGACTTGGTATGCCTCATCCTCGGCGAAGGTCTGGACCGCGTCGGGCGGGGCTTCGACCATGAGGTCGATGCCGCCCGCCAGCATTTCGGCGACGCGGGTGTTGGCGTCTATGATCGGCCGGAAGACGACCGCCTTCAGATCGGGCGCGCCATCCCAATAGTCCGGGTTCGCTTCGACGACGACCCGGTTGTTCGCCTCCCACTCGACGAAGCGGAAGGCGCCGGCGCCCACTGGATGCCGGCCGAATTCGTCGCCATGCTCGCGAACGGCGGCGGGGGAGACGATCAGGCCGGTCGGATAGGCCAGGTTCGAGAGGAAGGGCGCATAGGGCTCCTTCAGCTTGAAGGCCACTGTCTTGGCGTCCGGCGTCTCGACCGCATCGATCGACTGGAAGAAGAAGCTGAGCGGGAAGGGGCCGGTGTCGTGGAACGGGTGGTCCTCGTCCAGCATGCGGTCGAAGTTGAACTTGATCGCCTGGGCGTCGACCGGTTCGCCGTCGTGGAAGGTGACGCCGTCACGCAGCGTGAACGTATAGGTCAGCCCGTCGTCAGAGATCGTCCAGTCGGTCGCGAGCGCCGGCTCGACTGCGAGCGAGCCCGCCTGGTAACGGACGAGCCCGTCGTAAAGATTGACCAGGATGCGAAAGTCGTTGGTCGCGGTGACCGCGTGCGGGTCGAGGGACTTTGGTTCGGCGATCTGGGCGACGATCAGCACGCCCGGCGGCGTTTGCGCTTGAACTGGGGCGGGCAGGGCCAGCGTCGCCAGGATCGCGCCCGCTGCGAGCAGCCGCAGCAGCTTCGTCATGGATCGGCTCCATGCATTCGGGATCGGGCGCCCGATTACGCCCGATCCGGAGCCGAAGGTCAAAAAGGCCCGCCCGGCGGCGGCGATCGCGCCGCCGGATCGGACGGCGCGTCAGGCGATCGCGAGCGCCACGCCGGCGACGGCGGTCGCCGCGCCCAGGCCGCGCGCGAGCATCGGCGCGGCCTGGTGGCCGAGCCGCGTCGCCAGCATGCAGAGCCCCGCGCCCGCGGCGTGCAGCAGCGCGGTCGCCGCCTCGAAGCCCAGCGCGAAGGTCATGGCGCCGGCGGCGCCCATCTCCCCGCCATGGGCATGGCCGTGGAAGATCGCGAACAGCGCGACCAGCCCGAAGCAGAGTCGCGGATCGAGACGGACGGCCGTCGCGACGAGCAGGCCCAGCACGACGACCGACGCCAGGATCATCGGCTCGACCGCCGGCAGCGGCAGGTGCAGCAGCGCCAAACCGAATCCGGCGAGCATGGCCAGGACGAAGGTCGCCGGGATCGCCCAGAGCGCCCGGCCGCCGAGCCGTCCGGCCCAGAGACCGACGGCCGCCATGGCGAGAACGTGGTCGAGCCCGAACATCGGATGCGCGGCGCCGGCTGCGAACGACCCGTATGCGCCGGCCGGAAAATGCGCATAGGCGGGCGTCAGCAGGAGAACGGGCAGGATTCGATTCACGGCGCAGGTTCCTCTCGAAGTCAGACGGGCTGTTTGCCGGAGCTTGATGCAAACACGCGGTGCAAACGCAATTGCAGCATAAACCTCGGACCTGGGACAGTCATTTTTTGTGCGCTGCAATGCGGCGACGGTCGCGGAGGGCGGTCTTGGGCGCCGCCGCAGGATGCGCGTGCGCGGCCAATCCTTAAATTTGCGGTCCGGCGCCCGCCAACGCGCCTCGCTTGCAAATCTGGCTTGGCTTCAGCAGGATAGACAATCATCGCCGGGTATGGCGCGTCGTAATGCTAGAAATTCCGGGCGCCTATACAACGCCAGGAAGGTCTCGGTGGAAATCGTATATGGTGTCCATGCGCATCCTCAGACCGTGGTCTCGAACTGCGTGGGCCAACTGCGCGACCCATCCAACGCCAAGCTCGCGATCGCCTTCTGTGGCGGCAAGCATCCGCCGCGGCCCGTGCGGATGGCTTTGCGCCAGGAGCTAGGGGACGGCTGTCCGGTCGTCGGCGGCGCGGCGGCCGGCGCGATATCGCAGGCCGGCTTCGGCTATACCGGCCTCGAACTCATTCTTGCGGTCTTCTATGAGGACGATCCGACGCCCGACTTTTCGGTCGTCGCCCGTCTGGACGCCGGCGAACGCGCCGCCGGCCGCGAACTGGGCGCGCGCCTTGCCAACAGCGCGCCGACCGACAGCGTGATCGCGCTGTTCTACGACAGCGTCGCCGCGTCCGGCGCCGGTCCGCCGACGCTCCATCCGGCCGCCCCGCTGGTGGAAGGCTTCTATGAAGGTTTGGGGCGGACGGACGTGCATGTCGTCGGCGCCGGGCTGCTGACCGATCTGCCGTTGTCCGGCGGCTGGGTGTTCGACGGCGACGGCGTCGTCAAGCATGGCGCGGTCGCCGTGGCGTTTCCCGCGGAAATCGGCGCGGTGACGACCATCATGCATGGCTGCCGTCCGGTCAGCGCCTTCATGGAGGTGACCCGGGCCGAAGGCGCCGTCGTGCACGAGTTGGACGGCCGTCCGGCGCTCGCCGTCCTGGAAGAGATGATCGGCGTGAAGTTTTCGGGACCGGACGCCCGCAACATCACGCTGCTCGCCACGCTCGGCCGGAAACACGGCGACCGCTATGCCGCATTCGACGAGAAGGCCTACGTCAACCGCCTGATTCTCGGCGCTGACCCCGAAAGCGGCGCCATCACGATGTTCGAGCCGGACTTCGGCGTCGGAACCCGGGTGCAGATCATGGCGCGCGACAACGGTTTGATGATCGAGTCGATCCGCGACGGCGTCGCCGAAATCGCGCGTCAGGTGGGCCAGCGCAAATTGCTCTTCACGCTCTATCTGGACTGCGCCGGCCGTGCGAGCGCCAGTACGGGCGCGCCGGTCGAGGAGGCGGCGGTCGCGATCGAGGCCAGTCGCGACCTCGGGCCCATGCTCGGTTTCTATTCCGGCGTCGAGATCGCGCCGGTCGGCGCCGGCGCCGGCGCCGATGGTCTCAGCCGGCCGCTCGACTGGACCGCAGTCATGTCCGCGCTCTACTGGCGGGACTAGGCGATGTCCTGTTCCGGCTCGCGGGATGGACCGCCTCCGAACGACGAGTTGACCCAGGAGCGGGACTTCTATCGCCGGGAATACAACCAGCTCGGCGCACGGTTGCTTCGCTTGCAGGACGAACAGAGCCGCGCACTGCGCGAGGCGCGCCGCAGCCGGATGTTGGCCAAGCTCATCGGCGACGCCTATCGCCTGACCGACAAGGCGGCCGCGCCGGGCGAACTCGCGCTGATGATGTGTCATGCCGTGATCGCCGACACGCTCTGGGACCGGGTGGCGATCCTCCGGCGACTGCCGGGCGGCGATCGTTTCGCCATTCTGGCGGCGGCTGGCATGGACCGTGACGCCGCTTACGACACGCACCTGATCGCAACGCCGCCGCCCTTTCTGTTCACAACGGTCGCGACCGGCCTCTCGCCGGTCGCGACGGAACTGACGCGCATCCTCGAGACGCCGTTCGTGCTCTGGTCCTACGACCAGGACTCGGGCTTCGCCCTGATCGTCGGCAATCGGACGGAGGGCAATATTCACCGGCCGTTCGAAGCCGACGACCGCGAACTCGTTGATGGCGCGCTCTCCGTCTTCAAGGACATCGTCGCCCGCAAGCAGAGCGAATACGAACTGCGGCAGGCCAAGCTCGACGCGGAGGCCGCGGGGCGGGCGCAGGCGCGCTTCCTGGCGCGGCTCAGCCACGAACTCCGCACGCCGATGAACGCCATTCTGGGCTTTTCCGACATGATCCTGATGGCCCGGGATTTCGACCTCGACCTCGACGGATGTATCGCCTACGGCCGCGATATCCAGGAAGCGGGCGGCTATCTGCTGGCGCTGATCGAGGACATCCTCGACTTCTCGGCGTTCGGCCTCGAAGCGCCGATCATGTCTCTGGAACGCGCCGATGCGCTCGACCTGATCGCCAAAGCCGACCAGAGCGTCCGACCGATGGCCGAGCGCAAGGGCGTCGCGATCGAGGCGCGCTTGCCGAAGCCGGTGCCGAACATGAAGGTCGATCCGGTTCGGATGCGTCAGGTTCTGGTCAATCTGATCGGCAATGCCGTGAAGTTCACGCCGAGGGGCGGTCGGGTGATCGTCAGCGCGCTCTATGATCCAAGCGCCGACGCGGTGGTCTTCGAGATCGCCGACAATGGCGTCGGGATGGCGCCCGCCGATCTCGCGCGGGCGTTCGATCCGTTCCAGCAGTTCGGCAACGCCGACGGCGACAGCGCGAATGGCGGCGTCGGCCTTGGCCTCACCATCGCGAAGACGCTGGTCGAGGCGCATGGGGGCGAGCTGACGTTGACCAGCGCGCCCGGCGCGGGCACGACCGCCCGCGTCAGTCTACCGCTAGCGCCAGCGACGGCGGCGCCGCAGGGTCCAGCCTGATCGTACCCGGGTCGGCGGCGGAAAGCGCCGCCAGATTGGCGTCGATCGCGGCCATCAGGCCCCAGACGTCGATATAGTTCGTCGGATAGCCGGGGCAGCCGGCCCGCTTGTCCGCGTCGCGCTCATGGAGCGCGTCTGGCCAGTGCTTGGTTCCGGGGCGGCGGTGGTGGAAGTCGTGCGCCGGCGCGTCGCCGACCAGCACGATCAGCCGGGCGAGCAGCTTCAACGTCAGGAGGTCAAGCCACCACATGCCCCAGGCGGCGGCGTTGGCGAGCGGATCGGCGCGGCGCATCGGGGCGGGGCGGCCTGAAAAGACGCCGGTCGTCGCGTTGGCGATCAGCGCCTTGCCGCGAACCGTCAGCAATTGCGCGTCGGGAAAGCGATGCTCGCAGAGAATGCGGAAGACCGTCGCGATTTGCAGCCAGATCGTCAGCGGCAGCAGCCAGGCGACAGCGACCTCGAGCCAGAAGCCGCTTATGAGGGTCAGCGCGATGAACGCCGTCCAGAAGACGACGAAGCGGCGGGCATGCGCCGTATCCTCGGAACTGAAGTTGCCCAGCACGCGAAGCTTCAGGAACGCGAAGTGGAAGCGCGGGGACAGGAGCAGGAACGCCAGTCGGGCGCGGAGCCGGCCGTGCGCCATGCCCGGACAGAGGCCGCAGACCTTGACGACGAAGGACGCGAACTCGTCTTCCTCCGTGATCAGCTTCTGGGCCCGATGGTGTTGAATGTGTTCGCGCTTGTAGTCGTCGAAGCGCTTAAAGAGAAAAACGATTGAGATCAGTCGGCCGACCAGACGATTGACGACTTCGGTTGCGAAAACGCCGTTGTGTGCGCAGTAGTGGAAGACCACCACCTGGACGACGCCGTTGCCGGAGACCGTGAGCACGCCGCCCAGCGCGATCATTGCGAACGCGGCCGGCCATCCTTCCGTCGAAAGGCCGACCAGCGCGAGGGCGACGCCGACGACAAGCCGGAGGCTCGCGTCGATAAGCGGCCAGACGGTCGATTTCCGGCGGAACGCAGCGCCGGGCGCCGGCGCGCCGACGATCGCGGAAATCAGCGGTTGGACGCAAGCGGGCAGGCGCTGGGCCAGCTCGGCGCGATAGTCGTTCTGGAATGAAAAAGCGGACATGGGACGGATCCTCCGGCAGCGATGCGCGTGGCGATCCGTCGATGAATTGTGGAATTCTGATAATAACTAATGAAATTTAATTATGATTAAGTCATGATCAATTATTATTTAACTCTAATTTACAAGAGATTTATCGAGAATTCTTCTTGAGGCGCCCTTAAGCAGTTGCGGCGCTGGCGATCGCAGCGGGAAGATGATGACTCCTTAACGCTGCAAATTTTGCATTCAATCACGTCGACAATAGCACCAGACAGCAGCGGCGCGCTGCAATTAGGCTGACGCTTAGTCGTATTGCGCCGCGCCAGAGCGCCAAGTTCGACCGGGTCTCTGGACGCCGCGCCGCCAATGATGGAGCGCCGCCCCCAATGCCCGACCTGCCGACCCTCAAGCGCCGCCATTTCCTGCAGACTGCCGGCGCCGCCGCGCTGGCGACCGCCGCCGGAGCGGCGCCGTTCCGCACCGCCCGCGCCGCATCGCTCACCGTGGGCTTCATCTATGTCGGCCCGAAGGACGACTACGGCTACAATCAGGCGCATGCCGAAGGCGCTGCGGTCGTCAAGGCGATGGACGGCGTCACGGTCGTCGAGGAGGAGAACGTGCCGGAAACCGTGGACGTCCAGAAGTCCATGGAAAGCATGATTAATTTCGACGGCGCGACACTGTTGTTTCCGACCTCGTTCGGCTATTTCGACCCGCACATCCTGGCGATCGCGCCGAAGTATCCGGACCTCCGGTTCGAACATTGCGGCGGTCTCTGGAGCGCGGACAAGCATCCGAAGAACGCCGGCTCCTATTTCGGCTATATCGGCATGGGGCAGTATCTGAACGGCGTCGTCGCCGGCCACATGACCAAGTCCAAGAAGATCGGCTTCGTCGCCGCCAAGCCGATCCCGCAGGTGCTCTTGAACATCAACTCCTTCCTGCTGGGGGCGCGCGCGGTCGATCCGGCGATCACCTGTCAGGTGATCTTCACGGGCGAATGGTCGATGGCGGTGAAGGAAGCGGAGGCGACCAACGCGCTGGCCGACCAGGGCGTCGACGTCGTGACCTGCCATGTCGACGGACCCAAGGTAGTGATGGAGACCGCGGCAGGCCGCGGCGCCTATCTCTGCGGCTATCACGCCAACCAGTCGCCGCTCGCGCCGGAGAAGTATTTGACCGGCGCCGAGTGGAACTGGGGCCAAGTCTATTCCGACATGGTCAAGACGACGCTCGCGGGCGGGACGATCGACAACTTCGTGCGCGGCGGCCTGAAAGAAGGGTTCGTGAAGATGAGCCCGCTCGGTCCCGCCGTCAGCGACGCCGCCCGCACCCAATTCGAAGCGACCAGGGCCGACATCATGAAGGGCGGCTTCGCCGTCATCAAAGGCCCGCTCAAGTCGAACGACGGCAAGGTCATCGCGACGGCCGGGCAGACGTTCGAGGAGTCGGACGTCGCGCTCGAGAGCATGGACTATCTGGTCGAGGGCGTGCTCGGCTCGACCTCCTGAACCAAGGGGGCGCCGGCATGCCCCAGGACGCCGTCCTGCACGCAACGCCCGCGGCCGGCCGCATCGGCGCCGTCGCCGAGACCTTGGCGCGTCGGGGCGAGCCGGTTGCGATTGCGACCGGCGCCCTGATCGCCGGTCTCGCGGCGTTCAGCGTCTTTCTGGCGCTCATCGGCAAGTCGCCGGCGGATTTCTATGCGCTGGTCTACAAGGCCGGCTTCGGCACGGCGTTCTCCTGGGAGAACACGCTCTCCCGCGCGGCGCCGCTGCTCCTGACCGCGCTCTGCGTGGCGCTGCCGGCCCGGCTTGGCCTCGTCGTAATCGGCGGGGAGGGGGCGGTCGTCCTCGGCGGGGTCGCCGCGGGCGCGGCGGCGATGGCGGTCGCGGGCGCGCCCGGCGCGATCGGGATCCTGCTGATGGGCCTCGCGGCCGCGCTGGTCGGCGGCGTCTGGATCGGCGCGGTCGGATATCTCCGCCAGAAGCGCGGCGTCAACGAGACCATCGCGAGCCTGCTGATGGCCTACATCGCGCTCGCGCTGATGAACCATCTGGTC
>DAINCG010000141.1:0-7566 GCA_036732525.1 Pseudomonadota bacterium
CCAAGTTCTCGGACATGTCGATCGCAGCCTCAGCCTGAAGCTTGGCGTAGCCCGACCGGAATCAGTCGGCGACCACCGTGACCTCTTTACGCGTCTTCTCGGCGAGCCCCCGGATCTCATTCGCAAGATTGCGCATTTCCTTCGCCACGACGGCGAAGCTCGCGCCAGCGTCGCCGGCGCGCTGCGCCTCGATCAGCGCGTTCATCGCAAGGAAGTTGGTCTGCTTGTTGATGTGCTCGACGTCGTCGACCAGCTTCTCGATATTGCTGACGTCCTTCATGACGTCGTCGAGCGCATAGATCATCGCGACGCTTTCGCGGGCGGCTTCCAGCGTGCGATTGACCAGCTTGCTCAGCGACTGGTCGACGTCGGCCATGACCTCCTGGAGCGTGCAGGAACGCTCGCCGATCATGACCGTGCTCTGTTTGGCGATGATCGTATCGATCCGGGACGACTGCTGCATCGCGTTTTCCGCGAGTTGCTGGAAATCGGCGACGATATTGCCGGTCGACGACTCGACGAGTTCGTCGACGACGTCGATCTCCTGGCAGATCGCCTCCAGCACACGGCGCTGGGAATCCGAGAGCCCAAGCCAGCGTGAGAGACACGACACGATCTCAGGCGAGTTCGTCGCCGGCGGGGTCGGCTCGGGCGCCGTGGGTACCGGCAATTCCGCGACGGCGGTCGGCGCCGTCGCCGCGGATCGGCCGAACCTCGTGAATTTGAGCGGAATGATCGACATACGGACGGCTCCCTACACCCGGACGGCCCGAAGCTTCTGGCCGCCGCATGCGCTCAGCAGCGCTTCGGCGACCTCGCTCAACGGATATTCGCGCTCGACCGCGCCGACCTCGTACGCCGCTTTGGGCATGCCGTAGACGACGCACGATGCTTCGTTCTGGCCGATCGTCCGCGCGCCGGCCTTGCGCATGGCGGCGAGACCGTCGGCGCCGTCGCGGCCCATGCCGGTCAGAATGACGCCGACGCTGTTCTCGCCGGCGACGTCCGCGACGGAGTGGAAGAGGACGTCGACGGACGGGCGATGGCCGGAGACCGGCGGACCGTCATGGAGACGCGTCACGAAGTTTGCGCCGCTCCGCGCGAGCTCGAGATGGCGGGAGCCGGGCGCGATATAGATATGCCCCGGCAGAACGCGTTCGCCGCCTTGCGCTTCGACGACCTTCGTCTTGGTCAGCGTGTCGAGCCTTTGGGCGAAGCTCGTGGTGAACTTTTCCGGCATGTGCTGCGTGATCAGGATCGCCGGGCTGTCGGCCGGTAGGGCGCAGGCGACCTCGCGGATCGCCTCGACGCCGCCGGTCGACGCGCCGATGGCGACGATCTTCTCGGTCGATCTGTAGCCGATCGGCGCGTTGGCGGCTGTCGCGGGACGCGGCTCGCGCCGACCGCCGCGCACGCGGGCGCGCGCCGCCGCCTTAACCTTGCGGATGATCTCGTCCGACAATTCGGAGACGCCGCTGCGCAGATCCATGGTCGGCTTGGCGACAAAATCGACGGCGCCGATTTCGAGCGCGCGGAAGGTGGCGTCGGCGCCCGCCTGGGTCAGCGACGAGATCATCACGACCGGCATCGGCCGGAGCGTCATGATCTTCTCCAGGAAGGCCAGGCCGTCCATCCGCGGCATCTCGATGTCGAGCGTGACGACGTCCGGATTGTGCGCCTTGATCATCTCGCGGGCGATCAGCGGATCGCGTGCGGCTCCGACGACCTTGATTTCGGGGTCGGCGGACAGGATCGACGTCAACAACTCGCGGATCAGCGCGGAGTCGTCGACGATGATCACCTTGATGGAATTGGCCGGCATCGCTCCACCCTTCAATCGAACAGTTCAATGTCGCCGCCGATGTCGGCGACTTCGATCGACTGCTTGTATTTGGTCTCTTCCGCCGTCAGGCGGCTCGCTTCGACGCGCTGCAGGTTCAGCCGCTTTACGCGGCCGTCGGCCGGGAAGTAGTGAATGCGCCGCGCATGGTCGCCGCCGAGGTCCGAGGCGACCGGCTTCAGCCCTTCGCTCGCCAGGTATTCCAGCACGAACCGCGCGTTCTTCTTGCCGACGTCGCTTTGCATATTGCCGATATGGCCGCCGCCGAAGACCTTGATTTCCAGCCGTTCGCGCCGCGCGCCGCGCCGCTGCAGGTCGTTGATCAGCATCTCCATCGCGAAGTTGCCGTAGCGCATCGCGGCGTCGATCTTGCTGCCCCATTCGCCGTTGTCGCTCGCGGGCAGCATGAAGTGGTTCATGCCGGCGACGCCGATCGACGGGTCGCGGATGCAAGCCGAAACGCATGATCCGAGGATCGTCACGATCATCTCGGTCGGGTCGTTGGTGACATAGTGCTCGCCCGGCAGAACGCGCACGGCGGTCGCCTGGAAGCGGGCGTCGTAGTAGCGCTTGCGTCCGTCGTCGAAGGCTGGCGCCGCGATTTTCTTGGCGGTGCTCCTCATGCCGACCGCCGATAGGTCGTCTTGTCGATCCGCTCGAAGCCGTCATGGTGCTTCGAGGCGGATTCCGAATGGCCGATATAGAGCGTGCCGCCCGGCTTCAGGCGGGCGTGGAATCCCGCCAGCACCTGGCGGATCAGCGTGTCGTCGAAGTAGATCATCACATTCCGGCAGAAGATGACGTCGTAGCTCTTCCGCATAGGCCAGACAGCCTGAAGATTGAGTTGCCGAAAGGAGATCATCTTGCGGATCGCGGGCGCGATTTCGGCGGTTTCGGCGTCGACCTGCCGGAAGAATTCCGAGCGATAGGCGGCCGGCACGCCGTTCATCGAGTCGCGCCGATAGCGGCCCGCGCGGCAGCGCGCGAGCGCATTCGTGTCGAGATCGGTGGCCAGGATGCGGACGTCATGCTTGGCCCAGTTCGGCCAGGCCGACGCGATCGTCATCGCGATTGAGTAGGGCTCTTCGCCGGTCGAGCAGCCGGCCGACCAGACCAGCAGGCTCTTGTGGCCGGTCGCGGCGGCGCGGACGCAAGGCTCGACCACGTTGTACCGCATATGGTCGAAGTGATGGCCCTCGCGGAAAAAGGCCGTCAGGTTCGTTGTGATCGCGTTGATGAACTCGCCGATCTCGTCGTTCCCGGCATCCGACGACAGCAACTGGATGTAGGCGGCGAAACTCGGCAGCTTCAGCGCGCGCAAGCGGCGGGAGAGGCGGCTGTAGACGAGTTCACGCTTGTGGTCTGCGAGCGCGATGCCGGCGCGTTGCCGCACCAGATCGACAATCGCTCGAAAATCCCGGTCCGTCAGATCGAACTCGCGATCCGCGCCGTTGGCAGGATTTCGGGCGGGCATGCTCATGTGAAATCGGCCTTGTTCCGTATGGGAGGGGAGGAGAGGGACCGATGCTGCGGGCATCGGTCCCCGGCGCGTCGTTTGACGCTCAGAAGTCCTCCCAGCCGTCGTCCTCGCTGGCGACGACGGCGACCGGGGCGGCGGCGGCCGCCTTCCGCGGGGCGACGGTCCGTGGGGCCGGCTTCGGCGTCGTGCGGGCCACGAAATCGGCCTTCACGCGCTCTGCCTGCATCGAGACGGTCTCGTGGCCGTCGATCTTGAAGTAGGTCATGCGCTGGCGCATGCCGCGGGCCTGCTCCAACAGCGTCTTGGCGGACGCGGCGCTCTCCTCCACGAGGGCGGCGTTCTGCTGGGTCATCTCGTCCATCTGGGAGATGGCCCGGTTGATCTGCTCTGCGCCGGTCGACTGCTCGTTGCTCGCCGCGCTGATCTCCGAGACGATGTCGCTGAGGCGCTTGATCGAGTCGACGATCTCGTCGAGCGACTTGCCGGTGTTGTGGACGAGCTCGACGCCGTCCTTCACCTGCGCGCCGCTGTCGACGATCAGCGCCTTGATGTCCTTCGCCGCTTGCGACGAGCGCTGGGCGAGCGTGCGGACCTCGGAGGCCCGGGCCGCCTCGACAGCGGCGTTGAGCGCAAGCAGGTTGGTCTGGAAGGCGATCTCGTCGATGACGCCGATGATGTCGGCGACCTTCTGCGAGGAATCCTCGATCCGGTTCATCGCCTGGATGGCGTTCTGGACGATGTCGCCGCCCTTCATCGCGACCTCGCGAGCGCCCGTCGAAAGCTGATTGGCCTGCTGGGCGTTCTCCGCGTTCTGTCGGATGGTGGAGGCCATCTCCTCCATCGACGCCGCGGTTTCCTGGAGGTTCGACGCCTGCTGCTCGGTGCGGGTGGAAAGGTCGTTCGTCCCGGTGGAGATTTCGTCCGCGGCAGCGGAGACCTCATCGGCGGAGCCCATGATGTCGCCGACGATGCGGCTCAGCTGCTCGGACGTCGCATTGGCGTCGTTCTTCAGCTTCTCGAACAGGCCGCCATAGGCCGACTCGACCCGACGGGTGAGATCGCCTTCGGCCAGCGCGCCGAGCGCGTCCGCCACCTCCGTGATGGCGGAGGATGTCGTCTGGCAGAAGTGATTCATCGATTCGGCGAGATTGCGGTGGAAGCCCGTCTTGTTCTCGACCGGGATGCGCTGCGAAAAGTCGCCGCTCGCCGCGGCCGCGACCATCTGGTCGATTTCTTCCTCGACCGCGCGTTCCGCCGTGACGTCGTTCCACTCCACCACGAAGCCGACCTTGACTCCGCTCGCGTCCGAGATCGGGTTCACGATCAGGTCGAACTTGCGCACGCCCACCTGGATTGACGCGCGGTGCGTGCTGGAAAGGCCCGCCAACATGTTGCGCTGATGCGACGGGTTCTTGTGGAAGATGTCGATATGCGCGCCGATCAGCTTCTTCGTGTCGAACTGGGGCAGTTCGGCGCGAATGTCGGTTTCGGCGTTCCGCATCATCTCCATCAGCGTCTGGTTCGCATACATGATGTTGAGATTGGCGTCGGCGACCATGACGTTCGTCTGGCAGCTGTCCAGCGCGGACTTCAGGCGCAGCGTCTTGACGTTCTCATCGTCGATCGCCCGCATCGAGCGCGCAATTTCGCCGAGTTCGTCGTTGTGCTCGGCGCCCGGCAGCGCGACGCCGTTCTCGCCGTTCGCAAGTCGCGCGACGGCGCCGTTCAGCGCCGTCATGCGGCGTACGATGGAGCGCGCTCCCAGCATCGCGGCGCCGGCCATGACCGCGACGCCGAAGATGGTGATCAGGATCAGCGTGTTCCGAAGGTGATGCACCGCCGACAGCATTTCGTCGGTGTTGGCCATTGCGACGGTCGCCCAGCGCTGCCCGCCGAACGTGACAGGATTCGCGCCGACGATGACGTCGCGGCCCATCAGGTCGAGGCCGTCGCCGTTGACGTCCTCGCCTGCGAAGACGGGCGCGAGGAAGGGCATGTCGAGCTTCGCATTCAGGACGTCGCTGCCTTCCGTGAAGCGCGAATCTGACAGCAGCGTGCCATCCTGCCGAACCAGCAACGTCTCGCCGAACTCGCCGAGGCCGCTCTCCCGCGACAGGATCGACTGAAGAACGTCGGCGGGCATTTGCGCCGCGACGACGCCGATGACCTGGCCGTCCTTCTGGACCGGCCTGGCGATGAAGCTCGCGGGCGCGCCGGCGCTCGGCGCATAGGCGGCGAAATCGACGAAGGTCATGCCGTCCGCCCCGCCGCCCTGCATCGCGCCGCGGAACGCCTCGCCAAGGCCGGTATCGCGCCACTGGCCGTTCACGACGTTCGTCGCGAAGTCGGTCTCCTTGAAGACCGAATAGATGACGTCGCCCTTCGTGTTGAACAGGAAGATGTCGTAGTAGCCGCGCTCTTCCTGGAACTTGCGCAGGGTCGGGTGGTAGTTGGCGTGGAACTGAGCGTAGAAGGATTGCTCCTTCGGCTCGTCCAGCTTGTGCTTCTCACCGGTCGGGAACGGGTTCTCGGCGATGAACTGGCGCTGCAGCGTCTGCTGTGCGCTGTCGCCGAAGGCATCGAACGCGTTTACGAAGCCGCCCATGGCCTGGACGACCGTCACGTTGTCCGCAAGGAAGCGCATGTCCTGCGCGATCGACTGCAGATATGCCGAGAATTCCTCCGCACGGCCGTGCGCGGCGGCTTCGGCGCGGATGTGCGCCTCTTCGCCCGCCATGTTGCTGGTTAACACATAGCTCGCCGTGCCGACGCCCGCCGCCATGACGGTCAGGCCGAGCATGGCCGCGAGCGGCAGTTTGTGTGCGAGCCGGGTCGGCGCGAAGCGGAAGGGCTTTCGGGCAGCCTTCGTTCTGGAGGTCCGCTTCGCGGACTTGGCAGGCTGGTCGTTCTTGCGGGTCTTGTCGGTCATCGAGTTGGCTCGTTTGTCGTGTGGGGCGATATGCGGTCAGGCGGCCGCGGCGCTTTCGGTCAGCGCCTTGGCGTTGACCAGGCGTTCGGTCGCCAGCAATGCCACCAGGCGGTCATGGGCGGTGACCAGCCCGCGCAGGAACGCCTGGTCGTCGCGGGCGTCCATGTCGGGCACCTCGCGGATTTCCGACAGATTCACGGTCAGGATGTCGGAGACCTTGTCGACCAAAAGGCCGACGATCCGCTCGCCGATCGCGACGATCACGACGACGTGGATCGGCGTCGCTTCGGTCGGGCCGGACCCGAATCGGGCGCGCAGGTCGACGATCGGCACGATCAGGCCGCGCAGGTTGAGAACGCCGCGCATGTAGGACGGCTGGTTCGGCAGGACCGTAACGTCGGTCCAGCCCTTGATCTCCCGCACCTGCATGATGTCGACGGCGTATTCTTCCTTGTCGACCGTGAAGCTGACGAACTGTTGGGTCTCGCCGGCGTTCGCCTCTGCCGGCGAATCCACGTTCGTTTCGCGATTGACGGCCGTCATGCGGCTTTCTCCCTTCGTGATGGCTTGAATCCGAAGCCCGCGCGGATGCCGCACAGGCCTTCGATGTCCAGAATCGGCGCGACGCGGCCGTTGCCGAGGATGGTCGCGCCCGAAAGGCCTTCGACCGGGTCGTAGTTCGACTCGAGGCTCTTGATGACGACCTGCTGCTGGCCGAGCAGCTCGTCGACGACGATGCCGATGCGGCCCTTTTCGTCGGAGTCGACCAGAACGACCAGCGCCTCGGCCGGATTGTCGAGCGCGTTCTTCAGATTGAAGGCGCGGCCCAGATAGACGAGCGGGATGTAGTCCCCGCGCACATGGACGACGTCGCGCCCATCCGGCAGGCGGTAGACCGCGTCCTTGTGCGGACGCAGGCATTCGACGATGGCGGTGATCGGAACGACGTACTTCTCGCCCCCGGCGGCGACGATCATGCCGTCCATGACCGCGAGCGTCAGCGGCAGCGTCATGGTGAACCGCGTGCCCTTGCCCGGGAAGTTCTGGATGCCGACCCGGCCGGCGAACGACGTCCATGCCGACGCCGCGGCCCGAGACGTCGGTCACCTCGGTCGCGGTCGAGAAACCCGGGGCGAAGATCAGCTGGTCGATCTCTTCGTCCGTTAGGGTCTGGTCGGGCGCGACCACGCCGCGTTCTTTCGCCTTGGCCAGAACCTTCTCGCGGTTGATGCCACGTCCGTCGTCCTGGATTGCGATGACGATGCGGCCGCTGCGATGCTCCGCCGAGAGGCGAATGACGCCTTCCGCCGGCTTGCC
>DAINCG010000141.1:7576-10948 GCA_036732525.1 Pseudomonadota bacterium
GGCGAGGCGGTCGGCTTCCGTTTCGAGGCCGTGGTCGAGCGAGTTCCGGATCATGTGCGTGATCGGGTCGGAGATCTCTTCGACGACCGTCGTATCGACTTCGGTGTTCTCGCCCGAAACCTCCAGGCGCACCTTCTTGTTCAGCTTGGTCGATAGGTCGCGCACCAGGCGCGGCATCCGGGAGAAGACGGACTTCACCGCCTGCATCCGGATCGCCATGACGCTTTCCTGCAGGTCGCGCGTGTGCAGCGCGAGCTCCTCCAGGCCGCGCACCACCTGCGCGAAGCGATCCCCGTCCAATTCCGTCGTCTGCTGCGACAGCATCGACTGCGTGATGACGATCTCGCCGACCATGTTGACCAGGCGGTCGATTCGGTCGAGATCAACGCGGATCGAGCTGACCTGGGTCGACTTGGCGGCGGTGCGATCGGAGGCGGCCGCCTTGGCGGGGGCGGCGGGCGGCGGCGCATCGGCCGTCGCGACCGGGGCATCGGCCGCCGCGTCATCGCCGGCCGCCGCGTCGTCCGCCGGCGCCTCTTCTTGCACGTCGCGCACGATCTCGAGTTCGCAATCGTCGCCGACGAACTCGAACGCTTCCTCGATCGCTTCGACGCCGGATTCGGTTTCGACCTCGAAGGTCCAGGCGATATAGGCGCCTTCCGGATCCATCGCTTTGATGTCGGGCAGCTTGCCCAGGTCCGGCGTCGCCTTCAGCGGCCCGAGCGTCTGCAGTTCGCGGACGATGAGCAGCGGCTCGTTGGCGTGCAGGAAAAGCTCTGGCCGGGGCGCGAAACGCACGCGGAAACGTTCGGGGCCGACAGTCGTGTCCGCCGGTTCGTCCGCCGCAGCGGCGGCAGCCGGGGCAGGGGTCGCGGCGGCCGCCCCGGTCAGCAATACCTGCAGTTCGGCGGCGACGTCCGCGCCGAAGTCGGCCGGCGTTTCGACGCCGTCACGCGCTTCCTCGACGAGCGTCGCCAGGACGTCGTTCGAACGGAACAGCACCGCCACGACCGGGTCGATCACAGGGACCTCGCCGTTGCGCATGCGGTCGAGCAAGGCCTCGAATGTGTGAGCGAACTGGACGAGGGCGGTGAACTTGAACGCGCCCGCGCCCGCCTTGATCGAGTGCACGGCCCGGAAGATGCTGTTCAGGGTCTCCCCGTCGGCGTCGCCCGCGTCGACGACGCCGAGTTCGCTCTCAAGGTCGCCCAGAAGTTCGACGCATTCGGCGAAAAATGTCGCTTTAAAGCGCTCTAGTTCGTCCATCGCAAATTCCTTGACCGCACGTCCCTGCGGGCGGTTACAGACAGACTTTCTGGACGACCTGGAGCAGCTTCTGCGGCTCGAACGGCTTGACGATCCAGCCGGTGGCGCCGGCCGCGCGGCCTTCGTTCTTCTTGGCGCCGTCGGCTTCGGTGGTCAGAACCAGGATCGGCGTCGCGCGGTGCGTGGGGTTGCCGCGTAACGTCCGGACGAGCGTGAGGCCGTCCATGTTCGGCATGTTCACGTCGGTGATGACGAGGTTGACCTTTTCGTTGCCAAGGACGTTCAGCGCATCCTTGCCGTCATTCGCAGTCAGCACGTCGTAGCCCGCGCCCTTCAGGGTGAAGGCGACCATGTCGCGCATGGTCTTTGAATCGTCGACTGCCAGAACCCGCTTGCCCATTACTGCTCGCTCCAGTTGCGGTAGAATTCACCAAGACCGAGGTCGTCGAAGGCGCGCGCCATCGCCTCGGATTCGCCGACGATGCGCAGTCTGCGGTCGTCGTTTTCCAATCCTTTGGACATCGCCAGCAGCACCTGGATGCAGGGCGTGGCGACGGCCTCAACCGGGGACACGTCCAGCGTGACGTCGCCTTCGGCCGACATGGCCGCCAGGCAGGCGTCTCGGAGGTCCACGGCCGCTGAGAGATCGAGGGATGCGGGCAGCGCGGAGCCGACAGCATCCAGGCTTCCGGCCGGGGCGATCTGGTCGGTCATGCGCAATTCCCGCATCGTGTGTCTCGAGGCGGGGGAAACTACGGTGAAGCATTTAACCGAGCATGAAAATGGATGCCGGAGCCCGTGGGGTCGCCGCTCCGGCGGATCAACCGCGTGTTAAGTCGAACTGCGCTACTCGGGCCTAACAGAGTCAGCTTTTACCTGCGCGAGACGCTTCCTTATGAAATTGGGACAAGATAAAGCGGACCAATCGTTCGCAACGCCGGTTCGTCGGCGATTTGCGGCGCGTCTGTCGATTCTGACGTCCATCCGGTCGAAATTCATACTGATCGGCGCGCTCGGCGCCGCCTGCGCCGCGTTGCTTGTCGGCGGGATCAACTACATCAGCCTTACCAACGCGACGCGTGACACGGCCGAAGCCGAACTCAAGGCGCGCGCCCACCTGGTCGCGCCGGCGATACGGGGCCTCTTCGACGATATGCGGAGCATGCTGCTCGTTATCGCCAACTCGTCGTCCGTTCGAACCTTTCAACGCCTTCAGAGCGGGTATTTCATCGATCCGGCGGAGACCATGTCGTCCGCGCAATGGAAGACCGAGGTCGAAGAACTTTTCTTGGCCTTCTTGAGTCAGAATCCGCATATCACGCAGATACGGTTGGTCGGCATTGAGAACGGCGGGCGCGAACTTGTCCGGGTCGACAACTACGGCGGCTTCTTCAGGCCGACACAACAGGACGACCTCCAGTACAAGGGGGACCGACCTTATTTTCGCGCAGCGCTCGGCGTGGACGACGGCGACGTGTACTTTTCGCCGGTCGAAATGAACGAGGACAACGGCGTTGAAGATCGAAACTCGATCGTCATCCGCGCATTGACGCCGATCTTCGGCGAGGCGTTCGAGCGCTTCGGTTTCATCGTGATCAACGCCCATTTTGGCGAGATGATTTCTCGCGGCCTGGCGCCGCTCGACCTTGATGAAGACCTGATTCTTGTCACCAGAACGGGTGACTACCTGCAGAAGCGTCATGGCGAGCGCGCAAAGTTTGTCTTTCGCGGCCTTGCGCGCGCGAAAGCGCCGACGGAGGCGCGCCTTCTGCACGACGCGTTCGCGGCCGGCCAAACGCGCTTCCTGGATATCGACGGCGTCGAGTCGGCGTTGCATATGGACCAAGTGAGTTTCAGCAGCAGCGAAATTCGGATTGGGCTGCACCGTCCTCTCGCGGACCTGCTGGCGATCGGCGCGGACGTCCGGAACCAGTCGATCGTGACCGCGCTGCTGGCGGCGCTGTTCCTGCGCGAACCGTTCACGCGCTGGCGCGTCGCCGCCATTGCGCTGGGCTTCACCGGCGTGCTGGTCATCCTGCGGCCCGGGCTCGAAGTCGTGCATCCCGCTTCGCTGGTGGTGCTGGTGGCGGCGGTCGGTTATGGCTC
>DAINCG010000142.1:0-10882 GCA_036732525.1 Pseudomonadota bacterium
GGCTCGACGGCTTTCTCGCCCGCCGCCTCGGCCAGACCAGCCGGCTCGGCGCGATGTTCGATCCGATCGCGGACAAGCTTCAGGTCGGCGTCACGCTCGGCGTCGTGCTGTGGCTGGGCGCCCTGCCCGGCTGGCACGCCGCCGCCGCCCTTCTGATCCTGGCGCGCGAGGTCTTCGTTTCCGGCCTGCGTGAAGCCATGGCGGAGACGGGCGCGCCGCGGATCCCTTCTTCCTTCGCCGCGAAGGCGAAGACGACCGTGCAGATGACGGCCTTGGCCTTGCTGCTCGCGGGCGGCGCGACCGGGCCGGAATGGCTTCGGCACGGCGGCATCGTGGCGCTTTGGCTTGCCGCGGGTCTGTCGCTGACGACCGGGTTCGACTATCTGCGCGCGGCCCTGCGCTCGCTCTCGAAGGCGGACTAGCCGAATGCGCGCCTTTGGCATCGTCGGCTGGAGCGGGTCGGGCAAGACGACCTATTTGGAAGGCGTGATCAAGGCGCTGGTCGCGGACGGCCTCTCCGTCGCGACGATCAAGCACGCGCACAAGCGCTTCGACATGGACCGGCCGGGCAAGGACAGCTACCGCCATCGCGCCGCCGGCGCCCGCCAGGTGCTCGTGACGTCGCCGGACCGCTGGGCCCTCCTGACAGAGACGCCGGACGACGGCGACGGCCTGTCGCTCGGCAGGGCGCTCGCCCGGCTCGATCCCTGCGATGTCGTATTGGTCGAGGGCTACCGGGGCGCCGAAGCGGAGAAGATCGAGGTCTGGCGGGCGGCCCGGGGCGGCGCGCCGCTTTACGCCGCCGATCCGCGCATCATCGCAGTCGCGAGCGACGTCGCGGAGGCTGCGCTGCCGGCGCCGCTCGCCGGGCGGCCGCTCCTCCCCTTGAACCGTCCGGCCGACGCCGCAAGTCTTATCCGGGACCGCATCGCCCATCCGGCGGGGCGGCAGGAGGCAGAAGGTTGAAAGTTCTCTACTTCGCTTGGCTCCGCCAGCATGTCGGGCTGGCCGAGGAAACGATCGACGCGCCGGCGACCGTCGTCACCGTTGGCGACCTGATCGGCTGGCTGCGTGAGCGCAGCCCCGGCCATCACGCCGCATTCGCCAACGAAGCGAGCATCCGCATCGCGATCGACCAGAATTTCGCCGACCCCTCGGACCCGATCGCCGACGCGGCCGAAGTCGCCTTCTTCCCCCCGGTTACGGGAGGCTGACGATGGCCGTCCGGGTGCAAGCCGAGGCGTTCGATCTTGGCGCGGAGACCGCCGCGCTGACCGCCGGCCGGACGGACGTCGGCGCGCTCGCAAGCTTCGTCGGCATCGCCCGGGAAGACAATCCCGACGAGGGCGCCGAGCCAGTGATCGCAATGACGCTGGAGCACTATCCCGGCATGACCGAAAAGCAACTCGCCGCAGTCGAGGCGGAGGCGCGCGACCGCTGGCCGCTGCTGGACTGCCTGATCGTGCATCGCTACGGCCGGTTCGAACCGGGCGATCCGATCGTGCTCGTCGCCGCGCTCTCCAGCCACCGGGAGGCCGCGTTCGAGGCCTGCGCCTTCCTGATGGACTACCTGAAAACGCGCGCGCCGTTCTGGAAGCTGGAAGAAACGGCGTCCGGGAGCCGGTGGGTCGCCGCAAGGTCGAGCGACGACGCCGCGGCCGAACGCTGGGCGCGCGAATAGGAGGCGGCATGGGGTCGGGGTTGAGCTTGGATCAGGCGAACAAGATCGTCGACGCCGCGCTCGCGGAAGGCCGTCGGCACGGCTTCATGCCGTTGACCGTCGCGGTGTTGGACGCGGGCGGCTGTCTCGTCGCCCTGCAGCGGGAAGACGGTTCCGGCATCCTCCGGCCGGATATCGCGATCGGCAAGGCGTGGGGCGCGCTCGGCATGGGCGTGCCGAGCCGGCTGCTGCGCGACCGGCTGGCGGACCGGCCGGCCTTTCAGGCGGCCCTGGCGACCGCGTCGGGCGGCCGCTTCGTCGCCGTGCCGGGCGGCGTTCTGCTGAAGGGCGAGGATGGCCATATCGTCGGCGCGGTCGGCGTCAGCGGCGACACCTCGGACAAGGACGAGGTCTGCGCGGTCGCCGGCGGCAAGGCCGCCGGACTGGCGACGGATCCCGCGGAGCCGCCGGCCGACTGGACGCAATCACGCCTGTAGCGCAAACGAAAACGCCGTCCGACCCCGCATGCAACGGAATCGGACGGCGCCTCCAGAAGCGATAATGCGCTTGCGGTCCGCCGGTCAGCTCGGCCGAATGCGCGCCGCCATCGGCCCGCGCGGGCCGGGACGGACGTCGATCTCGACCGGCTGGTCCGGCTGCAGGTCCATCAGGCCCGCCCGCTCGACGACGCGCGCCGGCACGTAGATGTCCGGGCCGCCGTCGTCCGGCATCGCGAAGCCGAAGCCCCGCTCGAGATTGTAGAATTTCATGCGGGCTTGCTTGGTCTCAAGCGGCGCGCGTTCCTCGCGTCCGCCGCCGAAGCCGCCGCGGTCGCCGTAACCGCCGCCGCCGCCATAGCCGCCGCCGTGACCGCCGCGGTCGCCATAACCGCCGCCGCCGCCGCCATAGCCGCCCCGGTCGCCGCCGAAGCCGCCGCGGTCGCCGAACCCGCCCGGACGCGGCCGCGCTTCACGCTCCTCGCCGAGCTCCAGGATTTCCTTGACCATCGAGACCTGAAGGCCGCGCCGCCCCGGCGCCAGATCGCATCGAATTCGGGATTCCGGCGGGATCGAGTCCCGCCCGACCGCCTGAAGCGCGGTCACGTGCATGAATGCGTCTTCGCCTTCTGGCGTGGTGACGAACCCGTACCCCTTGATGGCGTTGAACCACTTTACGGTCACATCGACGTCTACAGCCGTAGGTTCCTGCCGATCGTCCTCGAATGCCATTGTCGTACTACTCTCTCCACAAACTTGACGCCCGGCCGGCGCCTGACGGGCGAAACGCGCAATCGCCCATTCCATCGTCGCGCTGGGCGCACACGACTAAACACACCCCGACGATGCTCCCGCCGGGCACAATTCTTCGCTATTCGGTAGCCACGTATCTCGCAGACGTTCCGACGTCCGGGTATGCCGATGCGACCGGCTTTAGCTTTTCTCACTTAGGGACCGCCCAATCGCCGATCGCTGCTTGCACTTCGACCGCCAGACCCAAAAGCGAATGTATTACTATTATGGGCGCGACACCCCGTCAATGCAAGCTTTTTTGCCGAATCGCAAAGAAAACTTAATTTAGATCAACTTTTTAGCTATCTGCCGACTATTTCGGCGCCGTTTGGTCTTGGCGAGACGGCCGCATGGACGAAACGCCTTGCTTGTGCCTTCCGTCGCCGGCGCATAAGTTCGGGGCTTGACGGAACCAACGGGAGCTTGCCGCACATGGACATGTCGTTCTCCGCCGAAGACGAAGCATTCCGGGCCGAGGTGCGCGCATTCCTGGCCGAAAAGCTGCCGAAGGACGTCGCGCACAAGGTGCACAACGGCTACCACGTGTCCCGGCCCGAGATCATGGCCTGGCACAAGGCGCTGCACGAAAAGGGCTGGATTACGCCGAATTGGCCGAAAGAATGGGGCGGCCCCGGCTGGTCCGTCAGCCAGAAGTATATCTTCGACGAGGAAAGCTCGCTGGCCGGCGCGCCGCGGCCGATCATGTTCGGCATCACCATGTGCGGCCCGGTGCTGATGCGCTACGGCACCGAAGAACAGCGCAATCACTTTCTGCCGAAGATCGCGTCCGGCGAGATCATCTTCTGCCAGGGCTATTCCGAACCCGGGTCCGGCTCCGATCTCGCCAGCCTGAAGATGAAGGCGGAGCGCGACGGCGACGACTTCGTGTTGAACGGCCAGAAGATCTGGACGACGTCGGCGCACATGGCCGACTGGATCTTCTGTCTCGTCCGGACCTCGAACACCGGCAAGCGGCAGGAAGGCATCACCTTCATCCTGGTCGACATGGCGACGCCCGGCGTCACCGTGAAGCCGCTGATCACCATGGACGGCGCCCATGAGGTGAACGAGGTCTTCTTCGACGACGTCCGCGTGCCGGCCGCGAACGTGATCGGCGACGTCGATCAGGGCTGGACCGTCGCCAAATACCTGCTCGGTCACGAGCGCATGGGCGGCGGCGCGCTCGGCGGCGTCAAGAAGCTGCTCTCGCAGCTGAAGGAGATCGCCCAGAAGGAGGAAGGCGGCTTCGGCGGCAAACTCTGGGACGACCGGACGTTCCGCCGCAAAGTCTCCGAATCGGAAATCGAGCTGATGGCGCTGGAGGTGCAGATGATGCGTCTGCTGTCCGCCATGTCGGCCGACCGCGAGATGGGCTTCGAAGCGTCGATGATCAAGATCCGGCGGACGGAGATCCTGCAGCGGCTGTCCGAGTTGAAGATGGAAGCGGTCGGATACTACGGCCAGCCCTACATCAAGGACGCGCTGGTCGACGACCGCTGGAACGAGGAGCCGGTCGGCGAGGACTACATGAACGCGCTGACGCCGCAGTATCTCAACAACCGGAAGCACTCGATCTTCGCCGGATCGAACGAGATCCAGCACAACATCATCGCGAAGCGCGTCCTCGGTCTTTGACCGGGCCTCAGAGTTCGGACCACATCCGGGAGAGGTTCGCGTAGGCCTTCTGCAGGCGGATCGCTTCCGGATGCTCGGTGCCCTGCTTCAGGCTGTTCTGCAGAAACCCGAGCGTCTGCGCGATGTCGAGCAGGATCTGCCGCCGGTTCGGATCGCGGATCATGCTTTGCGCCCAGCCGACCGCCGCGCGCCGTTCGCCGCGCGTCACCGGGTTCACGCGGTGCAGGACGAGCGTCGAGTAGATCACCATGTGCCCCACCGGCAGCTTGATCGCCTCCGGCCGCATGTCCGTGTTCAGGACGAGTTCGCCGCCGTCGTAGCTCGCAGGATCTGCCAGGAAGATCGTGAAGGAGATGTCGGAGCGCCAGGGATCGCCGCGCCGCAGGCCCATGATCGTGTTGTCGACATGGTCGCCATAGAACATGCCGTCCCGATAGCGGCTCAACAGAACGTCGCCGAGGCGCTTCGGCTGCGCGATCAGCCGGAAATCGTTGCTGGCCAGGAGTTCGGCGCGGACGGCCTCCGCCAGCTCCTGGCGGAGCGCCGTCGACGTCTTTATCTCCTCATTGCGCTTCCGCCGCACGTTCGTGCCACCGGCCGTCTGCGTCCCGTCGACGAACTCGCCCGCGTCGAACGCGGCCTGCATGCGGCCGATGAGATCGGGGCTGAGCGGAGCGGGTATCGTGAAGATCATCTCGTCGTCCAATCGAAGTCCAGAAGCGGCCTGACCTCCGCCGCGAACCGCCGGGCTTGGTCCGCCCGCTCGTCGGCGTCGCCGAGAAAGTCGAATTCAAAATGCCTGACGCCTGCCCGGTGGAAGGCCGACAGGGTCTCGGCGACGTCCGCCGGCGCCCCGAGCGCGACATAGCGCCGGGTCGCCCGCGAAAAGTCCATCGCATAGCGCTCCGAGAGGAGCGCATTCGCCTTTTCGAACGCGTCCTCGTAACTCGCGCCGAGCCGCACGAATAAGAGATGCGCCGATCCGTAGGTCGAAAGATCGCGGCCGGAAGCGGCATACTCGCGCGATATCGCCTCGAGGCCTTCCCTATATTGGTCCGGCGTCACGACGTAGGAGATCCAGCCGTCGCAGAGCCGCGCCGCGCGCCGGAATGCAGCGCTGGAGCGGCCGCCGACCCAGATCGGCGGACCGCCGAGCGGCTCCGGCGGCGGCCTAAGCTGCGTCTCGGGGAACTGGAAGAAGCGGCCTTCGTGCGCGACCGGCTCGCCGGACCACAGCTTGCGCAGCACCGCGATGCCTTCGTCGAGGCGCGCGCCCCGTTCCTTCAGCGGCACGCCGGCGAAGGCGAACTCGCCCGGAAACTCGCCGCCGACGCCGACGCCGAAGATGAACCGGCCCGGTGCCATTCGGGCGAGCGTGTTGGTCTGCTTGGCGACCAGCCCCGGATGTCGGAGCGCCAAGAGGTAGACCGACGTCGCGATCGTGATCCGGTCGGAGAGCGTCGCCGCCATGCCGAGGCCGAGCAGGGAATCGTCGATCGGCAAGGCGAAGGCGAGATGGTCGCCGACCGCAAGCGTCGCGAGCTCCGTCTCCTCCGCGAGGGCGACCAGCGCGCGCGCCGCCGCGGGGTCGGGAATCCGGGCATGCAGGCCGAATCGCGTGGCGTCGGCTAGCGGCAGGTCGACCACGGGCGGCGTTCCTTCGATCATCTCGCGCAATCGTTGGAAATCTCTATCATCCATGCGCCGTCAATGGGAGCGCCTGCCATGAGCCGGGTCCTGCATCGCAATCTGCAAGCGCCGCCGCCGCCCGAAGCCGTGCGCGCCGAAGGCGTGCGCATCTACGACCGGGACGGCAAGGCCTATATCGACGCGTCCGGCGGGGCCGCCGTCTCCTGCCTCGGCCATGGGCACCCGGCCGTGCTCGAAGCGCTCGCGGCGCAGGCGCGGGACCTGCAATACGTTCACACTGGCTCGTTCACGCACCGCGCGCAGGAGGAGCTCGCCGATGCGATTTTGGCGGACGCGCCGGCGGGGCTTTCTCACGCCTTCTTCGTCTCCAGCGGATCGGAGGCTGTCGAAGCGGCGTTGAAGCTCGCGCGGCAATATTACCTGGAGATCGGACAGCCCGAACGCCGCCGCTTCATCGCGCGGCGGCAGAGCTATCACGGCAACACCCTCGGCGCGCTCGCCGTCGGCGGCAACGCCATGCGGCGGCAGCCCTATGGGCCGCTGTTGATGGAGGCGAGCCACATCGCGCCCTGCTACGCCTATCGCGAACAGCAGCCGGACGAGACGCCGGACGCCTACGCCCGCCGCGCGGCCGACGCCCTGGAAGCAGAAATCCTGCGGCTCGGCCCGGAAACCGTCGCCGGCTTCATCGCGGAACCGGTCGTCGGCGCGACGCTGGGCGCGGTCGGCGCGCCGCCGGGCTATTTCGCCCGTATCCGAGAGATTTGCGACCAACACGGCGTCCTCTTCATCGCGGACGAAATCATGTGCGGCATGGGACGGACCGGCGTGATGTTCGCGCTTGAGGCGGACGGCGTTTCGCCGGACATCGTGACGGTCGCCAAGGGGCTGGGCGGCGGCTACCAGCCGATCGGCGGCATGTTGATCGGCGCGCATATCGTCGAGGCGATCCGCGCCGGATCCGGCGCGTTCATGCACGGCCACACATATCTCGGCCATCCGCTCGCCTGCGCCGCGGCGCTCGCGGTGCAGCACGTCATCCGGCGGGACAATCTGCTGGAGGCCGTCCGCAAGCAGGGCGCGCGTCTCGCCTCGGGCCTGGAGGCCGCGCTTGGTCAGCACCCGCATGTGGGCGACATTCGCGGCCGGGGTCTGCTGCTCGGAATCGAGTTCGTCGCCGACCGCGACAGCAAGCGCCCCTTCGCCCCCGAGCTCAAGCTGAACCAGCGCATCCGCCAGGCGGCGATGGCGGCGGGCGTCATGGTCTATCCGATGCCGGGCACGATCGACGGCGTGCTCGGCGACCATATCGTCCTCGCCCCGCCCTACGTCACGTCGGACGTCGATATCGACACGATCGTCTCCACAGTGGCGGCGGCGGTCGACGCGGCAGTTTCATCGCTTCCTCGCGACGGAATTTAACGCTGGAGATACCTCCGTTCGGGATAATGGCCCCTCAGTCTTGCGCGAGGCCGATCCCGATGCCGTTTCTTTCCAATTTGGACATCCGCTCGCTCTTCCGCGATCCGTCGCCCGAATCGCGGGAAAAGACGGCGGTGCAGGTCACCGAAATCTTCAAATCCCGCGCGATGGAGGGCAAGGCGGCGGAGGTGGTCGACGAGATCATCCGAATCTTCGCCCATGACGCCGCCATCCGGGTGCGAGCCGCGGTCGCGGAACAGCTGAAGCACGACCCCGACCTGCCGCCCGACGTCGCGCGGACGCTCGCCAACGATGTCGACGACGTCGCGATCCCGATCCTCAAATTTTCGCGCGCGCTTTCGGACGAGGACCTCGCCGAGATCGTCGTGAAGAACGGCGCCGCCAAGCAGAGCGCGATCGCCGCCCGGCTGGAAGTCAGCGCCTATGTTTCCGATCTTCTGATCGAACATGGCGACGCGGATGTTGTCGCCACCCTGTTCGCCAATTCCGGCAGCGCGCCGTCCGAAGAGGGCATGCTGCGCGCCGTCGACCGCTTCGGTGACGACGACCGGGTGCAGACGCCGCTGGCGCGCCGCCGCGCGCTGCCGCAGACAGTGCTTGCCCGGATGGTCGCGGTCGTGTCGGAGCATGTGCTGCACGAATTGGCCGCGCGCGAAGATATTCCGGCCGACCTCGCCCAGGACATCGTCGCGCAGGCGGAAGAGCGGGCCTACCTCAAGCTTTCGATGGAGCATCAGAACCCGGCCGAGCTCGCCGAACGGCTGCGGCACCTCGGTCGGCTGACGCCGAATCTCGCCATGCGCGCCGTTGTCTGCGGCGATATGCGCTTCTTCGAGGAAGCCGCCATGCGGCTCACCGGCATCCCGCGCAATGGCGTCTGCACGCTCGCCTACGACGCCGGCGCGCTCGGCGCCCGCGAGCTTTCGCGCCGCATGGGCGCCAAGGAGCATGTTTCGAGCATCATCGAAGTGGCGCTCGGAACCTATTCCAGCCTGATGGCGGAAGACATCACGGTCGACGTGGAGCGCTTCCAGAGCCGGATGCTCGAACGAATCCTGAGCCGGATCGACGACTTCGGGCCCGACGTGGACACGTTCGACATCGACGTCATCGTAAATCGGATGCGCATGCGGGATTAGAGGCCCGCCGCCTCCCATGCTAGTCTGACCGCGTCGCCGTCGAGAATGGGAGACGCGGCATGCGCCGCCTCGGTCAAATCGCGCTCGCAGCCATCGCGGCCGCCGTCGCCACGGGCGCGTCGGCGTCGCCGAAAGGCTACGACATCGAGCGTTTCCTGGAAGAAGGCCTGCCCGGATGGCGGACCGGCGCCGAACCCGCGCCGCCGCCGGCGCCGATCGCGCGGCCGCTCGATCGGCTGCCCAACGTCCCCTCCCCCGCCGTCCTGCCAGATCCGGGGCCGGAGCCGGGACCAGAGCCGGGCGAAGCGCCGGCCGCGGCGACGATCGATCCCCCGCCGGCGCCGACCCAATACGCGCCGATGACCGACGAGCGGCCGCAGCGCGTCATCAATGCGCCCGGCTCGCCGCGCTCGACGGTCGCCGGCGCATGGGCGGCGCCGCGCTGACGCCGCGCCCATTTGCGTTGACAGGCCGGCCTCGCCGCGCACATTGTCCCGTCACATCCAGCATTTGCCAGAACAGCCTGACCGACGGAGCGCACGAGCATGTCTGTGGCCGAACTTGCCCGCACGATTGAAGAAGCCTGGGACGCGCGGGAGGGCGTCAATGCGGCGACCCAAGGCCCGGTGCGCGATGCGGTCGAGGCGGCGCTCGACGCGATGGATTCGGGCAAGGCGCGCGTCGCCGAAAAGGTCGGCGGCGAATGGCGCGTCAACGAATGGTGCAAGAAGGCGGTCCTGTTGTCCTTTCGCCTGCACGATTCCGCGCCAATGGCCGGCGGCGCGGTCGACCCCGCGCGGGGCCGGTCAGCCTGGTTCGACAAGGTGCCGCCGAAGACCTCCGGCTGGGGCCAGAAGGAATTCGCGGCCGCCGGCTTCCGCGCGGTGCCGGGCGCCATCGTCCGCCGGTCGGCCTATATCGCGCCGGGCGCCGTGCTGATGCCGAGCTTCGTCAATCTCGGCGCCTATGTCGGCGAGAACACCATGGTCGATACCTGGGCGACAGTCGGCTCATGCGCTCAGATCGGGAAGAACTGCCATCTCTCCGGCGGCGTCGGCATCGGCGGCGTGCTGGAGCCGATGCAGGCCACGCCCGTCATCATTGAAGACAACTGCTTCGTCGGCGCGCGGAGCGAGGTCGCCGAAGGGGTGGTCGTCGAGGAAGGCGCCGTCCTCTCAATGGGCGTCTTCATCGGCGCTTCGACCAAGATCATCAATCGTCACACGGGCGAAGTGCATGTCGGCCGCGTGCCGGCCTATTCGGTCGTCGTCCCCGGCAGCCTGCCCGGCCACGCCATGCCGAACGGCGCGCCGGGCCCCAGCACCTATTGCGCCGTGATCATGAAGACGGTCGACGAAGGCACGCGCGCCAAGACCTCGATCAACGAACTGCTGCGCGACTGATGGCGGGCTGGCCGCTCGACCCGGTTGACGCGGCGGCGGCGCTGATCCGCTGCGAAAGCGTGACCCCCGTTGAAGGGGGCGCGCTCGCCGCCCTCGAAGGCTGGCTCCAGCCGCTCGGCTTCGCGACGGAACGCATGCCGTTCACGGACCAGGGCACGCCGGACGTCGACAACCTCTATGCCCGGGTCGGCTCGGCGAACGCCGGGCCGCACATCTGCTTCGCCGGGCATACCGACGTGGTGCCGGTCGGCGACCCGAACGACTGGACCGACCCGCCCTTCGCCGCGGCGATCCGCGACGGCGTGCTCTATGGCCGCGGCGCGGTCGACATGAAAGGCGCGATCGCGGCGTTCGCTGCTGCGGCGGCGGCATATCTGGACGAGACGTCGGGCGAGCCCAAGGGCGCGATCTCCTTCCTCATCACCGGCGACGAGGAAGGCCCTTCCGTCAACGGCACCAAGAAAATGCTCCCCGCCCTGCAGGCGCGCGGCGAGCGCTGGGACGCCTGCATCGTCGGCGAACCGACCAATCCGGCGGCGATGGGCGAGATGATCAAGATCGGCCGGCGCGGCAGTCTGAACGCCGTGCTGACCGTCCGCGGCGTGCAAGGCCACGTGGCATATCCCGAACGCGCCGACAACCCGATCCACGCGCTGCTGCCCT
>DAINCG010000143.1:0-10800 GCA_036732525.1 Pseudomonadota bacterium
CGGTGGTCGCCGTATCATTAAAAAAAAAAGTCGCCGCCATAGAGCGTGTCGAGCCCGGCTTCGCCGTAGATCGTGTCCGATCCGGCGCCGCCCTGGATCGTGTCGTCGTCCTGTCGGCCGAACAGCATGTCGTCGCCGTCGCCGCCGTCGATGAAGTCCTTGCCCTGATTGCCGATAATCTCATCCTTGCCGGCGTTGCCATAGAGGCGGTCGTCGCCTTCGCCGCCGAAGATCGTGTCGTTGCCGTCGCCCCCGGCGATCAGGTCGGAGCCCCGCTCGCCGTAGAGTTCGTCGTCGCCTTCGCCGCCGAAGAGTTCGTCGTCGCCGTCACGGCCGTACAACTCGTCGTCGCCGCCGAAGCCGAGCAGGAAGTCGTCGCCTTCGCCGCCCCGCATGACGTCGTCGCCGGGCGCGAAGTCGACGTCGTAGGGGTCGCGCTTGTTCACGACGTCGATCTTGATCTCTTCGTCGTGCAGGAAGGCTTCGTTGAGCTTCAGATCCGTGAACGGCATCGCGTCGCTCCCCTGATGGCGCGGTTCTCCGTAGGACCAAGATGGCGACGGCCAAAAAGCGTACGAGTGACGACTGTCACCAATTGGATCGCGCCCCGCCATGTTGCGCTGCAGCGCGTTCCTGGCCACACTGAATGGGCCTGCAGCCGTGCTGGCGCCCCGAAACGGTGGAACCGGAACTTGCGTCCCATCCTGCTCGAGACCGACGTGCTGACCATCGGGGCGGGGGGCGCCGGCATGTACGCCGCGATCGAGGCGGCGCGGGCGGGACGGCGGGTCATCCTGGCCGACCGGAGCCTGATCGGCCGGGGCGGCGCCACGGTGATGGCGATGATGACGGTCGCGGCGGCGATCGGCGACGACGGGCCCGACGACCCGCAGTTCCACCTCAACGACACGCTCGCGTCCGGTCGCGGGCTCTCCAATCCGGATCTCGCGCGCCTGCTCTGCGAGGAGGGCCCGGAATGCATCCGGGAGATGGACGAGTGGGGCGTCGGCTGGGCGCGCACGGCCGAAGGCCGCATCAAGTCCGCCCACGCGCCCGGCCATGATCGGCCGCGCTGCGTCTACGTCGATTTCCTGAACACCGGACCCGCCGTTTCGAAGACCTTGCGGAAGGTCCTGAACCGGACGCCGGAGATCCGACGCGTCGGCGACCTCCTGATCGTGGACCTGCTGCTCAGCGGCGGTCGCGTCGCGGGCGCCGTCGGCATGGATGTCGCGAGCGGCCGGCCGGTCGTCGTTCGGGCCGCGGCCACGATCGTGGCGACGGGCGGGCTGACGCGGCTTTATCGGCGGAGCAGCGCGTCCGCGAACATGGGCGGCGACGGCTACGCCCTGGCGCTCCGGGCCGGGGCCGACCTCATCGACATGGAGTTCGTGCAGTTCTTTCCGATCGGGCACCTGGCGCCCCGGCTGATCGGCCTCGATCCGATCATGTGGGACCCGTTCCGCTACAAGCTCGGCGGCCAGCTGCTGAACGGCCGGATGGAGCCGTTCACCGACCGCTACGGCGCGCCCGAGGACGGCCGATACGTCATCACCCGCGACGCCGCGACCTATGCCATCCTGAAGGAGGTCGCGGCCGGACGCGGCACGCCGCACGGCGGCGCCTATCTGAGCTTCGCCCATGTCGGGCGCGAGGCGCTGGAGGCGGCTTTCGGGCCGGTCATCAAGAAGCTCGCGGCGAACGGCATCGACCTGATGGAGACGCCGATCGAGGTCTCGCCGATCGCCCACTATCACATGGGCGGCGTCGCGGCCGACGCCCGCATGGCGACTGGCGTGCCGGGCCTCTTCGTCGCCGGCGAAGCGGTCGGCGGCGCCAATGGCGCCAACCGGCTCTCGGGCAACGCCGTCACCGAAGCGCTCGCGTTCGGCCGTCGGGCGGGGCGGAGCGCGGCAGAGGCCGCCGGGCATGGTCTAGACGGCGACGCCCAAGCCTTGGCGGACGCGGCGGCGGCGCTCGACCTCGTCGCCGCTGACGGCCCGTCGAACGGTTTCGATCCTGCGGCTGCGATGCTCTCCTTGCAGGACCTGATGACAGCGGATGTCGGTCCGTTTCGCACAGACGAAAGCCTCCGCCGGGCGCTCGCAGGCATCGCCGAGCTCGAAAGCGCGATGGGAGCGGCCCCGCCGGGCGCTCCCGGACCGTTCGCGCCGGAGCGGATCGACTGGTTTGACCTTCGCAACATGCTGCTGGTCGCCCGAACTGTCGCGACGGCCGCGCTGGAGCGGACGGAGAGCCGCGGCGCCCACCAGCGCGAGGACTATCCGGGCCAGCTCGAAGAATGGACCCGTAACCAGTTTGTTGGATTGAAGAATGGCGAGCCGGTTATCCGGTCGAACGCTGCCGCGTTGAGGAGATCGGCATGATGGCCAATGCGCGCCTGCTGATCCGACGCGGCCACGGCGAAACCGAAGGCGAACTTGCCGCCTACGACACGCCGTTCGAGCCGGGACAGTCCGTCCTCGACGGGCTCCGCTGGATCCGGGCGAACCGCGACCCGAGCCTCGCGTTCCGCTATTCCTGCGTCAGCGCCAACGCCTGCAAGGAATGCATGCTGCGGCTCGACGGCAAGGTCGTTTATGCCTGCCTGGCGCGCCTGGAAGCGCGAGACATGCTGTTGGAGCCGCTCGCGGACAAGGCGCGCATCCGCGACCTCGTGACCGAGATTGCGCCGCCGGCTGAGCGGTTGGGCGATGGTTAGCGGGGAGACGACGATGTCGCGAGAGCTTGTCGAGGGCGGTTTCGTCCTCGGGACCCATCACCACACGTTCACGGCGATCGCCCGCTGTCCCCGAACCGGGCGGCTCGGCATCGCCGTCGCGACGGGCGAACTCGCGGTCGGCGGCCGGGTGCCGTTCATCCAGGCGAACGTCGGCGCGGTCGGGACCCAGGCGTATACCGATCCGCGCCTCGGGCCGCTCGCCCTCAAGCTGCTCGACCTCGGCTATCCGGCGGCCCGTGTCCTCTCCGAACTGCAGGCGTCCGACCCCTATACCGGACATCGTCAGATCGGCGTGGTCGACCGTTGGGGGCATACGGCCGTATCGACCGGCGTGGACAACAGCGCCTGGGCCGGCGATCGGCAAGGCGACGGCTGGATCGCCATGGCGAACGCCGTCGTCGGCGCCGAAGTCGTGGACGGCATGGCCGCGGCGCTGGCCGACGCCGAACCGGACGTCGAGACTCGCCTGATGCGGGCCATCGCGGCGGGCAGCCGGACGGCCAGCGTTCCGCCGGCCTGCTCGTCTACGAGACCGCCGGGTTCGCCATCGTCAACCTGCGGGTCGACGACAACCCGGATCCGACGACGGAGCTGCGTCGTCTGTTCGACGCGCTCTATCCGCTGATTCCCTACTATCGGGAACGGCCGGACAATCCCACCATCGGCCGGGTCAAGGACTGGGCGAAGGCCCGCGGCATCGTCTACTGACGCCGGCGCCCGACTGCACGCCCGGCTACTTCGGCGCGCGGGCGCGGATCAGGCTGATATAGCGCGCCTTGCTCGTCTCCATGTGGAACCGCATGGCTTGGCCGGACGCATCCGGCGCGCGCGCCTCGATCGCTTCGTGAATGGCGGCGTGCTCTGCGATCAGCCGCCTTGCATATTGCCGAGACGGCGGCGCCGCTTGGCGCAGCAGGCGGAGCTGGGTGCGTGGGATGGTGCGCTGGCCGAGGAAGTCGAAGAACTCCGCGAAGCGACGGTTGTTCGTCGCGGCGGCGATGGCGCGGTGAAAGGCGAGGTCGGCGGCTTCCGCGGCTTCCGGCGCGCTCGCGGCCCGCATCTCCTCCAGCGTCAGCCCGATCTCGGCGATCTGCGCCGGTGAGCCGCGCGCGGCGGCGAGCCTGGCGGCCTCGATCTCGATCGCCGTGCGCACCTCCAGCGTCTCGATGATCGAGGAAAGGGTTTCGATCGCCTCCGGCGGGGATTGCGGCAGTGCGGGATTGCGGACGAAAACGCCGGCGCCCTGGCGGGACTCGACGACCCCCTCGACGCGCAGCCGCGAAACGGCGTCGCGCACAACGGTTCTTGAGACGCCGAACTCGTCGATCAGTTCCCGCTCGGTCGGCAGCCGGTCGCCGGGCTGCATCCGGTCGGCGACGATGCGTTCCGCAAGGGCGTCGCGCACCTGATCGGTGAGGCTTCTTCGGCGATCCGGGACGTCGTCCGTCATCGAACGGTCGGCGCCCGGTTGACCCGGATGGCGAGATTCATCATGATAAATTTGATAACAAATGCAGTGGTTCGTAACAACCTGCATCAAGAGGGAGAAACGAGATGAGCATCAGGGCGCACTTCGCATCCGGCCTGAAACGCACGCTTCTGGCGGTCGGCGCGACCGTCGTCGCGGCCTCCGCCGCGCAGGCGGCTGAGTGGCGGGGCTGGAACATTCACGTGCCGGGCTATCCGAACACGGTCGCCATGGACAAGTTCGCGGAGCTGCTCGACGCCAAGACGAATGGCGAGATCAAGCTGAAGATGTTCCACTCCGGCACCCTCGGGAATCAGCCGGATGCGATCGAGCAGGTCCGCATCGGCGCGCTCGAGATCGGCAACTTCAACCTGGGCCCGATGGGCCCGACGATCCCGGAGACCAACGTCGTCTCCCTGCCGTTCATCTTCAAGGACATGGGCCACATGCATCGTGCGCTCGACGGCGAGGCGGGCCAGCGCATTTCCGACGGCATGTCGAAGAAGGGCCTGATCGCGCTCGCCTGGTACGATTCCGGGGCGCGCAGCTTCTACAATTCGAAGAAGCCGATCAACGAGCCGGCGGACGTCGCCGGGATGAAGGTCCGGGTCATGAACAACGACCTCTATTCCGGCATGATCAACGCGCTGGGCGGCAACCCGTCGCCGATGGCGTTCTCCGAAGTCTACCAGTCGCTCAAGACCGGCGTGGTCGACGGGGCGGAGAACAACTGGCCGTCCTATGAATCGACAGGGCATTACGAGGTCGCCGGCTACTACTCGCTCAGCCAGCACCTGATCATTCCGGAATGCGTGTGCATCAACGCCGACATCTACAACGGCCTCTCGGACGCGCATAAGGCGGCCGTGAAGGAAGCCGCCGTTGAATCGGCCGACCTGCAGCGGAAGCTCTGGGAAGAGCGGGCCGAGGCCAGCCGTCAGAAGGTGATGGCGTCGGGCGTCAAGTTCAATGAGATCAAGGACAAGTCGGCCTTCCAGGCGGCGATGAAGCCGGTCTACGACAATTACCTGGCGGCCAATCCGGATATCCGGCCCCTGGTCGAGTTGATCCAGAACACCGAGTGACCTCGGGCATGAACGCGGGCGCCGCCGGCCGTCGCGCCGGCGGCGCATTGATTCCAGGGCAGGGCAGGCGCTGACCATGTCTGAGACGAACCGGAACGGACGTCGGACCACGCTCGACGCGGCGCTCGACGGTCTGGCGCTTGTCTGCAAGCTGCTGACCGGGACCGCGCTCGTCGTGCTGACCCTGATCTTCGGCTGGTTGGTCTGGGGCCGCTACGTCATGAACGATACGCCGACCTGGGTCGAGCAGGTGGCCTTGCTGCTGATCATGCTGATCACGTTCCTCGGCGCCGCGGTCGGCATCCACGAAAGCAGCCATCTCGGCGTCTCCTACTTCCGCGATGTCGCGCCGCCCAAGGTCCGCATGGCCTTCACGCTGCTGACGCACCTCGTGATGGCGGGGTTCGGCGGCTTGATGGCCTGGCACAGCCATCGCCTCGTGCTGTTCAAGTGGAGCGCGGAAATCCCGCTCATCCACCTGCCGGAAGGCCTCCGCGCGGTTCCGATCATGATCTGCGGCGCGCTCGTCTGCCTCTTCTCGATTGGCCACCTGGTCGCCATGGCGCAAGGCCGCGACGTGGAGCCGGAGATGACCGAGTAGCCCATGGACATTGGCCTTCTGCTTTTGCTTGGGACCTTCGCCGTCACAGTCGTGATCGGCGTGCCGGTCGCCTTCGCGCTCGGCGTGGCTGCGGCGGTCGCCTTCTGGTGGGAAGGACTGCCGCTGGTCGTCGCGTTTCAGCGCATCATCTCCGGCGTGAACGTCTTCTCGTTGCTCGCGATCCCGTTCTTCATCTTTGCGGGGGAGTTGATGTTCCACGGCGGAATCGCGATCCGGCTGGTCCGGTTCGCGTCCGCCGCCATAGGCTGGGTCAGGGGCGGCCTCGGCGTCGTCAACGTCTTCTCGTCGATGCTGTTCGGCGGCATCTCCGGCTCCGCCGTCGCCGACGTCTCCGCGCTCGGCTCGATCCTGGTGCCGGTGATGAAGGAGAAGGGCTACGACGACGACTATGCCGTCAATGTGACGGTGACCTCGTCGATCGCGGGGATCATGATCATCCCGCCCAGCCACAACATGATCCTCTACGCCGTCGCGGCTGGCGGCGGCATCTCGATCTCCTCGCTGTTCCTGGCGGGCGTCGTGCCGGGCGTGGTGATGTGCATCTGCCTCGCCGTCGCCGCCTACCTGATCGCTGTCCGCCGGGGGTATCCGGCGGAGGCGTTTCCCGGCGGGCGGGCGCTGCTGCTGTCTTTCGTGCATGCGCTGCCGGGTCTGTTCACCGCCGTCATCATCGTCGGCGGGGTGTTGTCCGGCGTGTTCACCGTGACCGAATCCGGCGCGTTCGGCACGATCTACGCGGCGCTCGTCACCTTCTTCGTCTACCGCGCGCTCACCTGGGAGAACTTCAGGATCGCGGTCGTCCGCGCCGTCCGAACGACGGCCATGGTCATGATCCTCGTCGCCTGCGCGGCGGCGTTCGCCTACATGCTGACCTTCCATCAGGTTCCGGCGCGCACGGTCGCGCTGATGACCGGGCTTTCCGGCGATCCCTTCACCATTCTCCTGATGATCAACCTGACCCTGCTGGTCCTCGGCATGATCATGGACATGGCGGCGCTGATCCTGATCTGTACGCCGATCTTCCTGCCGGTGGCGGCGCAGCTCGGCATGGATCCGCTGCAGTTCGGCATGCTGCTGATGATGAACCTGGGCCTCGGCCTCTGCACGCCGCCCGTCGGGGCCTGCCTCTTCGTCGGCTGCGCCATCGGCGGCGTGCGCATGGAAAAGGCGGTCCGGACGATCTGGCCGTTCTATCTCGCCATCCTCGCGGCGCTGATGCTGACGACCTATGTGCCGGCGATTTCATTGACGCTGCCGCGTCTTCTATCGGGAGCCTGATCCATGCCGCTTGAACGTCTTCTGATCACCGGGGCCGCCGGCGGCCTCGGCCGGCTTGCGCGGTCCAGGCTCGGCGGCCTCGCTCGCACGCTTCGCCTGTCCGACATCGCGCCGATGGCGCCGGCCGGTCCCAATGAAGAGGTCGTCGAGTGCGATCTCGCCGACTTCGCGGCCGTTCGTGCGCTCGTGACCGACGTCGACGCCATCCTGCATCTGGGCGGCGTCTCCGTCGAAGACACGTTCCAGAACATTCTGCACGGCAATCTGATCGGCCTCTACAACGTCTACGAGGCGGCCCGGCAGGCCGGCGTCGGCCGCATCTTCTTTGCGAGTTCGAACCACGCGATCGGCTTCCACCTTCGCGAGACGCGGCTCGACGCAGCCGCGCCGCTCCGGCCCGACAGCCTCTACGGCGTCTCCAAGTGCTATGGCGAGGCGGTCGCCCGGCTCTACTACGACAAGTTCGGCATCGAGACGGCGATCGTTCGTATCGGATCCTGCTTCCCGGAGCCCAAGGACCACCGCATGCTGGCGACCTGGCTCAGCCCCGACGATTTCATCGGCCTGATCGAGCGGGTCTTCACAATCCCGCGCCTTGGCTGCCCGATCGTCTACGGCGTTTCCGACAATGAGGAGCAGTGGTGGGACAACCGCGACGCCGGCTTTATCGGCTGGCGGCCGCAGGACAGCTCCGAGCCCTATCGCGCCCGGCTCGACGCGACGCAAACGCCGCTGCCGGGCGAGCATCCGGCCGTCCGCTTCCAGGGCGGCGCATTCGCCGCCGCCGGCCATTTCGAGGATGACTGAAGGGGGCGCCTACTGCGCCGCCGCGCGCGCCGGCGCGGCGCCGGGATAGGGCAGGCCGAGCTTGTCGCGGAGCGTGCCCGGCGCATAGTCCTGTTGGTAGAGCCCGCGCCGCTGAAGTTCCGGCACGACCATCTCGCAGAAGTCGCGAAGCGAACCCGGCACGATCGCCGGCAACAGGTTGAAGCCGTCCGCGGCGCCGTTGCAATGCCAGTGCTCCATCAGATCCGCGACGTCGCCAACGTCGCCGACGACCAGACAATGGTTCTTCGCCGCCTTCGCCTGGATCGCGACCTGGGCGAGGGTCAGGTTCTTCTCCCGCCCGATCCGCACGAACGTGCCGGGCCCGCTCATGCGGAGGTCGTTGCCTTCGAGGTCCGGCATCGGCGCATCCGGGTCGTAGCCCGAGAGATCGACCTCGATCAGTCGGCCGAGGCCCGCGATCGCGTCCGCGACTTCCACCATCGCGTGGAGCGCGTCGAACTTCGCCTGCGCCTCGGCCCGCGTCGCCGCCACGTAGACGGAGAGCCCGGGCATGACCTTGACGCTGTCCGCCGCACGGCCGCGCGCGACGGCGGCCTGGCGCACCTGGTCCCGAAAGTCGCGGGCGCCTTCGAAGGCGGCCTGGGCCGTGAAGACGACGTCCGCGATGCGCGACCCCATCTCGACCGTGGCGTCCGATCCGCCGGCCTGGATGACGATGGGACGGCCTTGGGGCGCGCGGGAGACGTTCAGCGGGCCGCGCACGGCGAAATGCTCGCCCTTGTGGTTGAGCGCATGGATCTTGGCGGGATCGAAGAACCGCCCGCCGATCTTGTCGTAGAGGAGCGCGTCGGCCTCGAAGCTTTCCCAGAGGCCCATGACGACGTCGGCGAACTCGTTCGCCCGGGCATAGCGGTCGGCGTGGGCGGCATGCCGCTCCATGCTGAAATTCTGCGCTTCTTCCTTCTGTCCGCCGGTCACGCAGTTCCATGCGGCCCGACCGCCGCTGATATGATCCAGCGAAGCGAACATGCGCGCGACGGAATAGGGCTCCGTATAGCTCGTCGCACAGGTCGCGGCGAGGCCGATATGCCGGGTGAGCGGGGCGAGGGCGGCGATCAGGGCCAGCGGGTCGAGCCGGTTGACCTTCGAGTTGTTCTGGATGGCCGCCAGATTGTCGCCGCCGACGATGGCGATCTGGTCGGCGATGAACAGCATGTCGAGCTTGCCGGCCTCGGCGATCCGCGCGAACTCGATCCACCGTTCCAAGTTGGAACCCGCGTCGACCGCCGCGTCGGGATGGCGCCAGCCGAGATGGTGGTAGTTGGAATCGCCCGCGAGGAAGACCGCCAGCGTCATCCCGTCGCGTGGCCGCCGCGCATCGCTCATGTCCCTCTCCCCGCTGCATTGCTTTGCGGGAAAGCTTACGGCAGGGCGGAAATCGAGGCCAAGCGCCCCCATGTCCGGCCGTGTCGGCCGGATAGCGGGCTTCGCGCGGTCGCTCGGGCGCAAGTGCGAACGGTCCGCGCGCAGGCAAGGACAGCCGAATTCAATTGCTTTTGGCGCGGGGCCGTATATTTAGCGCGGCGCTCGATCCCTGCCGGTCCCTCTCCCAATGTTCCCTGATAATCCTCTGGCCGAGAAGCGGCTGGAGTTCGCTCGAATGCTCAAGGCGCGCGGCGACCTTGAAGACGCGCTGTCCGTGTTCGATGCCGCCTTGGCCTTGGCGCCGGAGTGGCCTGACGCCCACTTCGCCCGCGCGGAAACGCTCGCGGAGGCCGGGGACACGCTGGCGGCCCGAGAAGGCTATGCGGCATACCTCCGTTTCGCCGACGCCGACGTGATGGGAGCGGAGGCGCGGCTGGCGTTGCTCGGCGCGGCGCCCACGCCCGCGAGCTTGCCCGCGGCATACGTCCGAACGCTGTTCGACCAGTATGCGGAACGGTTCGACGAAGCCCTGCTGACCCGGCTGGAATACCGCGCGCCCTATCAGTTGCGGGCGGCGTTCGACAAGGCGGCGCCGCTGGCGGCAGCGAGCCTCCGCGTGCTCGATCTCGGCTGCGGCACGGGACTCGCGGGGGAGGCGTTCCGGGACCGCGCATCCTGGCTCGCCGGGGTCGATCTCTCGCCCGGCATGGTCGCGGCGGCCCGCCGGAAGCGGCTTTACGACAGCCTCGCTGTCGAGGAGGCGGTTACGGCGCTCGCGGCGCGGCCGGCGGCCTACGATCTCGTCGTGGCGGCGGACGTGCTTGTCTATATCGGCGATCTGGCGCCGCTGTTTCGGGCCGCCCGCCATGCGCTGGCGGCCGGCGGATACATCTGCGTCAGCACGGAACGCGCCGACGCCGGCGACTACAGCCTGGGCCGCGGATGTCGCTATGCGCATGGCCGCCCCTATATCGAACGACTTGCGGCGGAAACCGGCTTCGAAGTCGTCCTCCATGAAGACGCCGTCTGCCGACAGGAAGCTGGCGTCGACGTTCCAAGCCGGATCGCCGTGCTGCGCGCCGGCGCGTGCTCAGAAGCCGAAGCCCATGAAGCAGACGCCGGCGACATAGAGCGCGAGCAGCGCCACGCCTTCCAGGCCGATATTGCCGGGGCCGCGCCGCTCCCGCGTCAGCAGCCCGAGCACGACGACGGCGGTCATTAGAATGGCGAGGGTCACCAGGAAGATCTGATCCGCGCCGATCGCGTGGAAGATCGATCCGTCCCGATAGGCGACGTCCGAGAACGATACGAACAGGACGTCAAACCCGTTGCCGCCCAGGATGCCGCCGACAGCGAGCGTCAGCGCGCCGCGTCGGACAGCCTCGACCGT
>DAINCG010000144.1:0-9153 GCA_036732525.1 Pseudomonadota bacterium
CCTGGATCGCCGTCATCGCGGCCGCCAGCTACGCCGCATGGATGGACGCGGCCGCGGCCGAACGAATGGCGCGGCTGACCGCGTTCGCCGCCATCTCCGCCGGCGCAGTCGCCTGCTTCGTCGCCGGATGGGCGGCCGACCGGGTCGGCAAGGCGGAGGTGGCGGCGGCGGCGATGGCGGTGAGCTGCCTCGCCGCGCTCGCAACCGCCTGGAGCTTCGGCGGGCCGCCTTGGCTGGATCTCCTGGCGATGCTGGTCTGGGGCGCCTCGATCGCGCCCGACTCGGGCCAGTTCTCCACCCTGGTCGCCGATCACGCTCCGCCGGAGCGGGCCGGCAGCCTAATGACCTTGCAGACGGCGCTCGGTTTCGCGCTGACCTTCCTGACCGTACAGGCGACGCCGATGCTGGCGGCGGCGACGGACTGGCCGACGGTCCTGGTCGTCATGGCCATAGGCCCGGCGCTCGGCATCGTCGCGATGTTGCGCCTGAGGCGGCTACTGATTCGCGAGGCCGAAGGCGGGGCGTAGACGGACGCCGATGACGTTGCCGGCGAGCGCCGCCACGATCCACGCCCAGCCATGCAGGCTGGTCGACGCCACGCCGCTGAAGAACGCGCCGATATTGCAGCCATACGCGAGCCGCGCGCCGTAGCCCATGGCGAGACCGCCCAGCACCGCCGCCAGGAGCGAACGCGCCGGGATGCGGATGGTCGGCCGGATCTTCGCCGCGAGCGCGGCCGCGGCCATGGCGCCGAAGACGATGGCGATGTTCATGACCGACGCCGCGTCCGCGAAGACGGACTGGCGCAGCGCGCCCGCGCGCCAAGGCTCGGACCAGTAGGCGCTCGACGCCGGGTCCCACCCGACCGCCGCCGCGGCTTTCGCCGCCCAGAGCGTGAAGCCCCAGGTGACGCCCCAGGGATGGCCGGCGATCAGCAGGACCGCCCAATTGAGCGCGGCGAGCACGAGTCCGCCGAGCAGCAGCGGCCAGGGGCCGTAGAGCAGCGACCGGGCGTCGAGCGGCCCCCATAACGGCCGCTTCAGTCGCGCGCCCGCCAGATGGAGCGCGCCTAGGATGGCCGCCAGCAGGCCCGCCTGCAGCCCCGCCGCCTCGAGGAAGCCGAAGCGCTTGCCGAGCGAGACGGCCGGCAGGCTTGGCAGCGCCCGCCACCACGTCATGTCGAGCGTCGCCAGCCAGCAGCCGAGGCAGAAGAAGACCAGCACCACCGCCATCCGGACATTGCCGCCGCCTGCCGTGAACAGCGTGCCGGAGGCGCAGCCGCCGCCGAGTTGCATGCCGATGCCGAAGAGGAAGGCGCCGAACCCCATCGCCACGCCGACGGGCGCGACGGCCCCGTTCGCCGGATGACCGAAGACGGCGCCCGCCGCCAGCACCGGCGCGAACAGGAGGGTCGCCGCCATCAACATCGCCGCCTGCGCCGCGACGCCGGAGAGGTCACGTTGCAGGATCGCGCGCCGATAGGCGGCCGTGAATCCGAACGCCGAATGGTAGAGCGCGAAGCCGAGACCAAGGCCGACCAAGGCCAGCAGTCCCAATTGCGGTCTGACTTCGGCCGCGGCCAGGATCGCCGCCGCGGCGCCGCCGGCCGCCGCCAGCAGCAGGCCGCGCTGGGCGCCCGCGAAGCCCCTCGGCCCGACGACTGTGCCCCCGGCGCCGATCGTGGTCACGACGCGAGGGCGGCTTCCGCCAGGATCTTCTCGACCGCCGCGTCGAGGTCGTCGCCCAAGTCGTCGAGCGCGGGAACCTCATAGGCGCCGAAGACGTGGCTCGGCAGACGGTAGGTCACCTTCGCGTCGCCGCCCTCGGTCTCCGTCACGTAGATGCGGATCGGCGCCTCGATCCCGGCCGCCTCACTCGCCGCGAGCATGCGCACGGCGTAATGCGGATTGAAGAACAGGAACACCCGGTTGCCCGGAATGTCATGCCCGATCGCCTTCGCCCCGCAGGTCGCGCAGGCGAGGCCGATCATCACCATGTCGTTCTTGAGGATCGACGCCTTCAACGCATCGACATAGGGCCCGAACGGCTTCCCGGTCTCGATCGAAACCGTGCCGGAATACGGCGCTGTGTTCTCGGCGGACGCCGGCGCCGCGAGCAACGCCAGCGCCAACGCCAGAGACGCCAGGAGACGCATCTTCCCCTCCCCCGCCGCCACGCTCGCCTAGAAGTTCGGCACGGGATTGGTCGACGCCGGCTTCTCTTCGAGGCCGGCCCAGTTCGTCTGGGCGCTCTCGATGTTGCCCGGGATGTCTTCTTCCCAGAAGCCGACCACGTTCCTGGTGATGTTCAGGTAGAGCTTGCCGTCGACGACCCGCCAGAGGTTCGGATTGGCGGGCACCTTGCCGCCCTTGGCGACGCCATAGGCGCAGTGCCCGTCGTATTGCGGCGCATATTTCGCCGGATCGGCGACGAAGGCGTCCCGGTTCTCGGCCGTCGCGAACAGCCAGGTCGCGCCATTATACTCGGCGGAAAATTCCGGCTTGCCGGGAACGGCCGCCGGCTGCGCCGTCCCGACCGGCGACTGCGTCAGATTCTGGTAGGCGACGACGTCGTAGCCCGACACGGCATAGCCCGACCCATCGACATACTGCTGACCAGCGAACGCTTGGCTCGCCAAGACGAGTGCGGCCGCGCCGGCGGCCAAGGAAACGAACCTGCGCATCTTGAAGACTCCTTCGTCGGACATTTCGCGAACCATACATGCGCCAGAGCATCGCGCCGGGCAAATGACGGCGCAACACGACGCTGTGAAAGCATCGGTTCCTTCTCGCGGCGTCGTCGATGCGCCGGCTTGTTCCCCCTCTTTTGCCCATCACGAAACTGCCGCTCTGTCGGACGGTTCGACACGGCCGCGGCGCCCCCATCACCCGACGACGGTCGCGGCCCCACGCGGCACCACATAGAGCGATATCAACAGAAAATGGCACGCCGCGCCGCCGATCACACAGGCATGCCAGATCGCCTGATTGTATGGCAGCCGGCGCCAGAAATAGAACGTCAGGCCGCCCGTATAGGCGCAACCGCCCGCAACCAGCAGCCACGCGCCGGCCAGCCCGAGCGCGTCCAGCAGGGCGTCGCCCCAGAATACGCAGAGCCAGCCCATCGCAAGAAACACCGGGATTAGGATCCCGTGAAGACGCCCGAGCCAGATACGCAAGCCAACGCCCAAGCCAGCCAGGGCCCAAATCGTCCAGAACATGTGCTCGCCGGATGGAACCGGCAGCGCCACGAGCGCAATCGGCGTATACGTCCCGGCAATAAGCACAAAGATTGACAAGTGGTCGAGCAGCCTGAACACCGCCTTTGTCGGCGCATGCCCGATCCCGTGATAGAGCGCAGCAAAAAGCAAAGACAGGAAAACGCTGGCGCCATAGATCACGCAAGCGACCACCACCCGGGCGCTGTCCGTGAATGCCGCCAAAACCACGAGCAAGGCGAAAGCGGCGCCCGCCTGCGCGGCGCCAACCGTCAGCACGAGGACGTTCGCGACCTGCTCGTATCTGGGGTTTGCCATATGGCTCCTCGCACGCAAACTGCCGCGCTGACCGGCGCGCATCAAGCGACGGATCGAACGACCCGCGCGCCATGCCCTTGGGCATCGCCGATACGGGTCCGCAAGATGCCGGCGGGCGCGCGCAACAGAACCGCAAATGGCCGCCCCGACGCGTCCGTGCTCGGCCCCTGCGTCGCGCCGGCCAAGTCCGCCTTGCGGCACGCTTCAATCACTGACGAACGGCGGAAACCTCGCCCGTCCGGGACGGCGAGCGTGGCTTCAATCCGTCCAGCCCCGCTTCGCTGCAAGACGTGTCCAGGCGCGCGCGATCCATTCCGCGCGCATCGAATGACCGCCGCTGTGCAGACAGAGCTCGATGCGCGCGCCCCATTCCTCGCATCGGAGGCCGTTTTGGTCATAGCGCCGGGCCGGCGGACGCTGAGGGAAGCGCCCCAGCCACAGATTGAGGCCCCGATAGACATCGCCCTGGTAGTAGACGTCGCGGATCGGCCGGCCGGCCATGGGCACCACCTTGTCGGCCGTGCCATGCACGTGCATCAGGATCGGCGGCGGGCCCTTCCCGTCGCAGGCGGCGGGCTGCGGGCGCCAGAACGCGCCGGCGATCGGCGCAAACCCGGCGAAGCGGTCCGGCATCCGGGAGGCGAGGTACCAGACCATCGACCCGCCCATCGAGAAGCCGCTCGCCATCAGGCGGTCTGGATCGATCGGAAAGCGATCGACGACGTCGGCGACGACCTTCTCGACATAGGCAAATTCGTCCCGGTAGCTCGACGGCGACCTCGGGAAGGACCAGGTCTTGCCCTCCCCTTCCATCGCGACGAACGCGACGCCGAGGTCGGAAACCGTCTGGCCCAGCGTCTTGTTCGCCATCTCGGCCTTGGCGGAGCCGCGCCAGCCGTGGAAGAAGAAGATCGCGCCGACGCGCCCGCCGTTCGCGGGCATGACGTCCGGCATGCGGATGCGATATTCGCCGCCGTCGACCGCGCAGGGACTGTCAGCGCCGCCGCAGGCGGCTGCCGGCGCCGCCGCCAGCAGCGCCCAGACGATCGCGAGGGCGGCTGCTGCGGCGCGCATCTCAGGCGCGCCCGGCGGCGGGCGGCGCCAGCAACGGGTATAGGCGCGCGACGCGGCCGAGGATGCTCGGCCGGCGCACGTCTTCCGGCGTCGAGAGCACGCCCGTCGCGGCGACGAACGCTTCCGTCCGGACCGAGAGCAACGCGGAGATCGGGGCCGCGAGCGCCATGCTCGCAGCGATCGGCGCCAGCCAGATCGAGAGCCAGCCGGACCAGACGAGCCCGACAGCGACGACGCCGATTGCGGTCTCGACCGCGTGGAAACGCAGCAAGGCGACCCACTGGGCGCCGCCCTCGGCAGACCGGCGCTGCGCGTTCCAGCCGGCGTCCAGGCCGAGCATCGCTTCGAGGACGGCCCGGGACTGATGGATCATCATGATCGGCGCCATCAGCGAGGACAGCAGAAGTTCCGCAACGAAGGACCCGAAAACCGCAAAGGGACCGCCCCAGCGCCGCGCGCCGCCCGGGCCCGCGAGCAGGCTCGCCAGACCGATCAGCTTCGGGGCGATCAGGACGAACAGCGTCAGGCCCAACAGCGGCAGCGCGCGCTCGGGATCGATCGTCGGCAGGAAGGGGTCGTATTTGAACCAGTTGGTCGTCAGCGTCAGCTCCTCCGCCACGTTCTCCTTGTGGACGGCGATGCCGACGCCCAGAAAGATGAACCACAGCGGCGCCGTCACATAGGCCATGACGCCCTGCAACAGATGGAACCGGCTGACCCAGCGGAAGCCCTTGGCGCCGATCAGGCCCAAGTGCTGCAAGTTGCCCTGGCTCCAGCGGCGGTCGCGCCGAATCGCGTCGACCAGGGTGGGCGGCGCCTCTTCGAAGCTGTCGCGGACCTGGGGCAGCACGCGCACGCGCCAACCGGCGCGCCGCAGCAGCGCAGCTTCGACGAAGTCGTGGCTGAGGATGGCCCCGCCGAACGGCCGGCGGCCCTTCAAATGCGGCAGGCCGGCGCATGTGGCGAACGCGCGCGTGCGGATGATGGCGTTGTGGCCCCAGTAGTTGCCGTCGTCGCCGGCCCACCAGGCGAGGCCCTCGGCCAGCACCGGACCGTAGGCCGCGGACGCAAAGCGCTGCATGCGGCCGAACAGGGTCGGCGTGTTGATCAGGCGCGGCGCCGACTGGACGAGGCCGGCGCCCGGGTCCGCGCTCAATGCGTCGGCGAGCGCAATGATCGAATGGGCGCTCATCAGGCTGTCGGCGTCCAGAACCAGCATCGCCTCGTAGGCAGCGCCGTAGCGGCGGCACCAGTCGCGGATGTTGCCGGCCTTCTTGTCGACGTTGTCCTCGCGTCGGCGATAGTAGAGGGCGGCGCCCTCCGGCATCTTCGCGCGGGCGCGCTCGATCGCTGCGCGCTCGGCGGCTGCGATCTCCGGCTTGGTCGTATCGCTCAGGATGAACAGGTCGAAATGATGCCGCGAGCGGTTGGCGCGGAGCGCCGCCATCATCGCGAGCGCATTGGCGAGCACACGCTCCGGCGCCTCGTTATAGACAGGTATCAGCAGCGCCGCCTTGAGCGGCGGGCTCGGCGGCAAGGCCGGGCGCGCGCGGCGGAACGCGATCGACACAGCGCCGATCGTCGAATTCACCAGCGCGAGCGTCAGCCAAAAAAAGCTGAAGCCGAACAGCGCGGCCATCACCGTCTCAAGGACGGTCAGGCCCTCGTCGTTCAGCACGGCGATCATCTCGCTGACCGCGCCCGCGGTCAGGGCCGTCGCGGCCAGGATGACAGAAGCGCGGCGCAGCCGCATGGCCAACGCGCGGCGCGGTTCCGGCGGCGCGGTCGGATCCCGGAAATGCGCGCCGAGGCGCTGGTCGGGCATGACGAGGGGCGCGTATTCGGGGGTGTCTTGCTGCATTTCCTTACTCCGCCGTCCATCGGTAGAGCCAGGTTTCGGTGGCAGGCTGGCCGTGCTGCCTGAGCGACGCGCCGAGCTCGACGCTATTGGCTTCGCCGGGACGAAGGCCGAAGAACAGACGAACGCCGCCGGTGTAGGGATTGTTCTCCACAACCGGATAAAAAATCTCGCCGCTGCTCGCCCAGACGTCGGCCTCGACGTCTTTTGCGCGCAGCCGCGTCATGTCGAAATCGATGACGAACAGCCGACCGCCTTCGCGGTGCGGCCCGGTGCGGGTCGCGACGACATGGCCGAGCGCGCGGCCGTCGGGCGCGGCGTTCGCCCACTCCATCGAATAGGCGATCCGATGTTCCCCGCCTTTGCGCAGCGGCTCCTTCGGACGCCAGTACGCGACGATATTGTCGACGTCCTCGCGGTCGACCGGTATCTCGACCAGGATGACATGGCCCGCGCCCCATTCGCCCTTCGGCCGAATCCAAAGGCTTGGCCGCAGGTGATAGTCGAGCGCGAGGTCGGCATAGTCCTCCCACCGGCGCGCCCGCTGCATCAGGCCGAAGCCCCGCGGGTTCTCGTCGGCGAAGGCGCTGACTTCGAACTTGGGATGGTTCATCAGCGGCCGCCACAATCGGTCGCCGCGGCCGGTCTCCATCAACAGACCGTCGGAATCATGGGCCGCCGGACGGTAGTCGTCGAAGCGCCGATCGTTCATGCCGTTGAAGTAGAACATGCTGGTGAGCGGCGCGAGGCCGGCTTCGTCGATGTCCCGGCGCGGAAACAACGTCGCCTCGACCTCGATGCGCGTCTCGTCGCCGGGCATGATGTCGAACGAATAGGCGCCGGCGACGCTCCGGGAATCGAGCAGCGCATGCACGCGGAGATGGTCGGCGCCGGGCTCCGGCCGGACCAGCCAGAACTTCTGGAAGTCCGGAAACTCCTCCCGGCCCGGCCGGATCGTGTCGACGGCCAGGCCGCGGGCGGAAAGGCCGTAGACCTGCCCGCGCGCTACGGCGCGGAAGTAAGTCGCGCCGTGGAAGACAACGAACTCGTCGGCATAGTCGGGACGGTTGATCGGCGTGTGCAGGCGGAAGCCGGAATAGCCGCGCGCGCCGGGATCGGGCAGGTCCGGCGTCAATGGGCCGAAGGTGAACCGGTCGCGCTCGAACGGAATGACGCGGGCTGAACCGTTCTCGACGACCGCGATCTCGACCGGGCGGCGAAAGCCATAGCCGGGCGGCAGCAATTGCGCTTCGAAGCGGCTGTCCTCGCCGCGCCATATGGCGCGATCCGCCCGGTAGCGTATGTCGCGATAGGCGTCGAAGCCGAGCTTCAGCCAAGCCTCGGGCGCTTCCGGCGTGGGTTGAAACGCCTCCGCCGCGCGGGCGCGCGCCATCTCCACGACGTCCTCCGCGCGAAAGGGCCGCGCCTCGCCGGCGGCGGCCGGGCCGCGCGCGGCCGCCATGCCCGCAGCCGCAAGAACCCACATGAAATCACGACGACTCAACATGTCAGTAGACCGTGATCACCGTTCCGGAGCCGCCGTGGCCGCGCTCGGCATGCCGCCGCCCGAATATTTGGGCGAAAGCTGGCGGGCGTCGCCACGGGCCACGGCCTGCTTCCGCCACGGCTGGCTCTTGTACCAGCGCATCACCCAGGCGACGGCGATCAGGCAGGCGAAGCCGAACAGGTTGACCGCGGCGACGCTCAGGCTGTCGCGGCCGGTCTGGTCGAGCACGACCCCGAAGATCTGCGCGAGCACAAGGCTGCTGACGAACACGGCCAGCGACTGCTGCCCGACGAGACGGATGGTGTCGACGATGCGGCCCGGCAGGCCGGACGCGTTAAGGCGTCGACCGCCCTCGCCGACCGCCCAATAGGCGAGATAGGCGATGGCGAGGAAATGCACGTAGCGGAAGATGCCGAAATCGGTCTTGGTAATCAGGGGCGTGATCGCTGCATTGGCCGCCTGGAGCTCAGGGACGGCGTTCAGCGCCTTATACCATGCGAACGGCACGGTTGCGACGATGATCGCAATCGCGAGCCAGACCACGCGTCGATCGTAGTGCGGCGCCTTAAGCCACCCGGACGCGAACGCGAAGCCGGTGAAGAAGAGCAACTGCCAGGCGAACGGATTGAAGAACCAGACGCGGTCGGACCACGGTTCGGCCGGCAGGTTCAATCCGGCGAACGTCGCCAGCAGCCACGTCGCGCCCATGAACGCAAACGCGAATTCCTTCCGGATCTTTGCAAGTCCGGCGACGATCGGAACCATGACCAGGATGCCGATGTACATGGGCAGCATGTCGAAAAAGTTCGGGACGTACGTCAACGTCAGAAGGCCGAAAAGGTTCTCTTCCGTCCGTTCGAAGAAATGGACGAGGTTGAGCTTTGCGACGTAATTGCCCTCGGGAATGAGCCGGTCCGCCATCATGACGACCATGGCGACGACGAGAAAAACGCCGACATGCGCCCAGAAGATCTGCCAGACGCGATAGGCGATGCGCGCCGCGCCCATCCACCAGCTGCGGTCGCGGAACACCGCGCCGAACGCCAGCGCCGAGGCCATGCCGGAGCAGAAAACGAAGATCTCCGTGGCGTCGGAGAAGCCGAACCGGGCCGGAATCCAAAGCGCCCACGGGTCCCAGGGGATATGGGCGATCAGAATGATGAACATCGCGATGCCGCG
>DAINCG010000144.1:9163-10758 GCA_036732525.1 Pseudomonadota bacterium
AGAAATCCAACCGCTTGTCGCGCGGCCGCCGACCGGCGTTCTGCGCCTGCACGGACAATTTCGGTGCTCCTCCGCCAACGCGTCCCCAAACGCGCAGCATAGAAATGCGCAGGCGCGCTCGTAAATCACGCCTGTTCACCATGCTTTGACAGCGTCGATCATCGTAATTGGAACGTCAATGTGTTGAAATTGAGGCGAAAAGCGGCGAATGCGCCATTGCGCCGCAGGCTGCGGCTCAACCGCCGCCCGCCGGCCGTCGCAGGCCTTGCACATTGAACTCGGGTGGGTCAGTACACTCGAACCGTTTCCCGCGAGCCACGGAGCGCCGCCATGGCCGACCTCTCCGCCTTTCCGATCACCCGGCGCTGGCCGGCGACGCATCCGGACCGGATTCAGCTCTATTCCCTGCCGACGCCGAACGGCGTGAAGGCGTCGATCGCGCTCGAGGAGTTGGAACTGCCCTACGAGGCGCATCTCGTCTCGTTCGCGAACGACGACCAGATGACGCCGGAGTTTCTGTCGCTCAACCCCAACAACAAGATTCCGGCGATCATCGATCCGGACGGGCCGAACGGGGCGCCGCTCGGGCTATGGGAATCGGGGGCGATCCTGCTCTACCTCGCGGAGAAAACCGGCCGCCTGATCCCCGCGGACCCGGCGCAGCGGGCCGAATGCATCCAATGGCTGATGTTCCAGATGGGCGGCGTCGGACCGATGTTCGGGCAGTTCGGGCACTTCTACAAATTCGCCGCGGACAAGGTCGAGGACCCCTACCCGACCGAGCGTTATCTCGGCGAGACCAAGCGGCTGCTGAACGTTCTGAATGGCCGGCTCGCCGACCGCGACTTCATCATGGGCGACGACTACACGATCGCCGATATCGCGATCTTCCCCTGGGTCCGCACGATCGTCGGTTTCTACGAGGCCGGCGAGGTGGTCGGCATGCAAGCCTACCCGCACGTCCAGTCACACCTCGACCGCTGCCTCGCCCGTCCGGCCGTCGAGCGCGGCCTCGTCCAACCGCCGCGGGACTGACTCAGTCCTCGAGCCCGACGTCCACGGCGGCGCTGGCGATCACCGCGACGTCGCCGACCGCTTCGTCGGGGACGTCGAGACCGCCCTTGACCACGTCGACGGTCACCCGGCCGACCGGAAAGCGCTTGGCGACCGCCGCTTTGTCGACCGCGTCCGGGTTTTGCACCCCGATCGTGACGTCGACGACGATCTTCGCCTTGTCGACGCCCAGCGAGCGAATGAAGCTGAGCGAACTGTGGTGCAGGGCGTCGTCGACCGCCCGGCAGGCCGCCTTGGTGTAGTCGCCGCCGTGCAGGTCGTTGCCGGCGCCCATTTCCAGGATCACGCGTCGCTTCGCCATCATTGAACGTCCAGATAGACGACCGCCGCGGCATGGGCGATCAGGGTCACGTCGTCGGAACCGGGCTTCTTTATCGAAAGGCCGCCTTCGACCGCCTTCGCGGTCCCGGTCCCATGCGGCAGCACGGCGACGAGCGCCGCCGTGTCGACCGTCTCCGGATTCGGCACGCCGACCGTCACCTCGACCCGCATCGCGTCCGCGTCCTGGCCGAGGGCCGAGC
>DAINCG010000145.1:0-1474 GCA_036732525.1 Pseudomonadota bacterium
CGGCCGCTCGTCGACCTATCGCGGCCTCGTCAACGCCGTGCTGCGCCGCGTCGCGACGGCGGGCGGCGGCGCCCTCAAGGACGCCGACGCCGCGCGGCTGAACACGCCCGGCTGGCTCTGGGAAAGCTGGCGGGCCGCCTATGGTCCCGACGCCGCCCGCGCCATCGCCGAGGCGCATCTCGCGACGCCGCCGCTCGACCTGACGGTCTTCCAGGGCGAGGCAAAGGACTGGGCCGGCCGTCTTGGCGGTTCCCTGCTGCCGACCGGCGGCGTGCGGCTCGCGGGCAGCGCCAACCCGACCGAACTCGTGGGCTTTGCCGAGGGCGCCTGGTCCGTCCAGGACGCCGCCGCAGCCTTGCCGGCCCGCCTGTTGGGCGACGTGCGTGACGCCGTTGTCGTCGATCTCTGCGCGGCGCCCGGCGGCAAGACCGCCCAGCTCGCCGCGGCGGGCGCACGCGTCACGGCCGTAGACGCCAGCGCCGACCGCCTCGTCCGCCTTACTGAGAACCTCCCCCGGCTCGGCCTCGACGCCGAGACCGTCGCCGCCGACGGGGCCGAATGGCGCCCGGACGCCCTGGCGGACGCCGTTCTGCTCGACGTTCCCTGTTCCGCCACCGGCACGATCCGCCGCCGGCCCGATGTCGCCTGGGCGAAATCGACCGCCGACGTGAAGGCGCTGCTGCCGATTCAACAGGCGCTGCTCGACAATGCCGCTCATATGCTGCGTCCAGGCGGCGCGCTCGTTTACGCCTGTTGCTCGCTGCAGCCAGAGGAAGGCGAGGCGCAGGTCGCGGCGTTCCTGGAGCGTCAGCCCGAATTCGCGCGTCGCCCGGTGGAGGCGGCAGAGCTGCCGGGCCTGCCGGCCGAAGCGGTCACGGACGCTGGCGACCTGCGCACCCTGCCCTCGTTTTGGTCGGACATTGGCGGCATGGACGGCTTCTACGCAGCGCGCCTCGTCAGGCAGGCATAGTCTCGATCGCGGCGAGCGCCGCCAGGGCTCCAGCGGCGTCCGGCAATTCGTCGAACACGGCGCAGCCGGCCGCGCGGGCGGCCGCCGCATAGGCCTGCTTCTTCGCCTCGACCTCCGGTTCGCCGTCGGACCGTAGCGCCAGCACGACATGGCCGCCGGCGCCCGCCCGCGCCGCCGTGAGCGCCGCCTCGATCAGAGACCCCAGAATATCGACATGCTCGTAGGCGAGCAGGCCCGGCACGTTCATGTGCAGGACGAAGGCGTCCCAGCCGCCGCCGGCAAGCGCCGCCTCCACGACCTTGACGCCGAAACGCCCGTCTTCCCGCTGCAGCACGTTGCCCGGCACGTCGATGGGGTTGGCGGCGCTGGCGCCCGCCGGGAGATTCAGGGCTTCCAGCGCCGCCGCCGCATCCGGCGGCAGCGGTCCGACATCAAGGCCGGCGCGGGCGAAGGCGTCGGCGGCGAGCACGCCGCCGCGGTCATCGGAAATGCGGCTGAAGCACT
>DAINCG010000145.1:1553-2626 GCA_036732525.1 Pseudomonadota bacterium
GCGCCCGTCTGCCGGGCGATCGCGTCCCAGAGCCGCCCGTCGCTCGCGAGAGCGCCCGTATGCGAGGCGGCCGCCCGCGCGCCCGCGCCTGTCCGGCCGCCGACCAAAAGGACGACGGGCTTTCGGCCCGCGGCGCGCCGCAGCGCCTCGAAGAGCGCGCGTCCGTCGGGCGCGTCCTCCAGATAGAGGCCGATCACGCCCGTCGCCGGATCGTCGAGCAGCCAAGTCAGCAGATCGGCCGGCCCCAGGTCGGCGCAGTCGCCCATGGTGACGACCGCGCGGAAGCCGATTCCCTTGCGCGCCCCCCGCCGCAGCACGTCGAGTGAGAGGCCGCCGCTCTGAGCCAGGACGGCGACGCCGCCCGGCGCCGCGTCCGCGCCGGCCATGAAGCTGAGCCGGCCCGCCGGCGCATGGGTCCCCAGGCAGTTCGGGCCGAGCACGCGCGCGCCGCTCGCATGCCCCGCCGCCCTGAGCGCCGCCTTGGCCGGCGCGTCGAAGCCGCTCGCCATCACCTGCGCGAACCGGACCTTGCCGGCGGCCTCGCGCAGCATCTCCGTCGCCGCCGCCACGCCGACGGCGACATAGGCGTAGTCGATCGGCGCCGGCAGGTCTGCGAGCGACCGGACAGCGGCGAGGCCTTCGATTTCCGGCGCCGTCGGGTGAATCGGCAGGATCGGACCCGGAAAGCCGAACGCCTTCAGTTGACGGATGTAGAGATTGCCGTGCGCCGGCTTCGTCGCCGACGCGCCCGCCACCGCGACGGCGTTCGGTTGAAAGAGCGGTGCGAAATCGGGCGGCCGCGGCCGGTCCGCCGGCGCAGGCTGCGCTTCGAGACGCGCGCGCGCGTCGACCGCGACGGCGCCATGCTCGCCGACGATCAGCGGATTGACGTCGAACTCCGCGATGGCGTCGGCATGGCGCAGCAGCAGCCCGTCTGCGCCGCCAAGCGCGAGCATGGCCTGGATCAACGCCTCGCGATCGACCGCCGGCCGACCGCGATAGCCGTGCAATAGCGGCGCGCCCCTGAGCTCCGCCAGCATGGCTTCCGCGCTCGCACGGTCGATCGGGCAGAC
>DAINCG010000145.1:2683-10738 GCA_036732525.1 Pseudomonadota bacterium
GAGCCCCGCCATCAGGACCGGCCCGAAACGGGGATGGCGAAAGCCGCCGAGCGCGATCTCGACGCCGGCAGTCGCCATCTCCTCGACCAGATAGCCCGCGTCGCCCGCCGGCATGGCGCGGGCGGCCGCTTCGACCGCCGCCGCATCCGGCAGGCCGAGCGCGACGCCGCCTTGGTCGCTCTTGTGGGCGCCCGCCAGCGAAACCTGCTTGACCGCGAAGGGCGGCGTCAGGGCTTGCGCCGCGACGCCGAGCGCCGCCGGCGTCGCCGCAACGCGTCGTCGGGGGACGGCGACGCCGAAGGCGGCCAACAACGCCTTCGCCTCAGGCTCGGCGAGCGCCGTGCGCCCGCGCGCGAGCATCGCCTCTGGATCGACCGCGTCCGTCATCGCCTGCCGTGCTGAATTCCGAATCCGCCCCAAGGTTCGGCCGCGCGCATACGCGATGTAAAGGCGCGTCCCGTAGACTGCGGGCCATGACGACCCTCCTGCTGCCCGCCCTGATCGTATTCGCGCTCCTCTTCGGGGGACGACAGGCCTTTCGCGGCCTGTTCGATCCGCAGCAGAACCTGATCCTGACGGCGGGCGGCGGCGCCGCGATCGGCATCGGCGCGGTCGCAGTCGGCGCGCTCGCGGGCGTCTTCCGGCCGACCAACGACCTGCCCGTCGCATTCGCCCTGCTCGAAGGCTCGATCCTGCTGACGACGCTGACGCTGGTCTGCCTCGCCTATGGCGCGATCGGCCTAGTATATCGCCGGGACCGCGGCCTCGAGCCGGTCGGCGTTGCCGGCGCCGTGCTGGTCGGCGCCATCGCCATCGCGACCGCCGGGGCCGACTACGGGTCGGTCGGCAAGAGCGCGCCCTCCTTCGGCGATGTCGTCCACGAAAGCGTGCGCTCCTTCCTCGTCGCCTACGGCATCCTGTTCGCCATCGTCGGCGCGGCGTCGCGGGACGGCCGCCGGCTGCGGTCGCTGGCGGTCGGCGCGGCGCTCGTGCTCGCCGGCCTCGCGGCCTGGGCGATCGACCAGGACTGGGCGATGCGCGGCGCGACGCGGGCGCCCTTCGACCACATGATCTTCCGGGCCATCGCCGCCCTCCTGGTCGCGACCGGCCTGCTCATGCCCGCGATCGAACTCATCGCGGCGCGCGGCCGGGTACGGCGGAGCCTCGTCATCGGCGGCGCGCTGCTGCTCGCCGGCGGCCTGGCGCATCTCGGCCTTCGGATGGATCTGCGTCACGCGGCGGCGTTCGCGCCCTTCGCCTTCTGGACGACGACCGGATATGTGATCGCGAACTTCCTGATCGTCGGCGGCCTGCTCGGCGGCCTGACGGGCGGCGCATTGCTGCGCGGGCGGCGCAGGCGGGCGGTCGCCGCCGGGTTCATCGCCATGTGCGTCGGTTTCATCGGCGGCGTCGTGCTGACCAACAGCCTGCGCGCGGCGCCGCTTCAGTCCTCGGCCGCGACGATGCCCGACGGCAATGGAAGCGCTTCCGGCGTCTTGCAGCCCTCGACGCAGCAGCGCCCCGGCTGACGGTTCCGCGAAGGCGCGCCCGCCGCGTCCGCGATCGAGCAGCCGCTCGACCAGTTCGCGCCGGTCTTGGATCGGGTAGTTCCGCCAGATTTCCCGCTTCATCGCCTCCGGGCTGCCGCCGCCATGCAGGCTGATGACCGAATACCAGCCCGCCTCGCCAGACGCCGTCAGGTCCTCCAGGAGCCGCGCGACGTCCATGCGCTTCTGGTAGGGCACGGCCGGGTTCGCGGTCAGCGCCTTTGCGATCTCGGCCGCGGTTGCGGGATTGTGGTCCTCGTCCGGCCCCGGCAACGCGACGATGAGGCCGCCGGAGACCTCGTGCGCCAGGCGGTGCATCTCGTAAATCTGCGTCGCCAGCAGCAGCTTGCCGACATTGGCGAAGACGTCGTCCGGCTGGGCGACGCCCGAGGGATCGACCTTGCCGTAGACGCTGGCGGCGACGCCGCAGGCGTAGAACCCCTCGACGATTTTGATGAGCTCCACGAGCGAATTGCGGATATGGCCGAACCGGTCCGCCGGCACGCCGTTCGCCTCCGCCATCATGACGCCGGCGCCGATCAGGAGGTCGCCAAAGCCGGCGCGGGCGGCGATGCAGGAATGGCGATGGTGCGTGGCGTAGGCGGTGACCAGCGGGCCGGTGAAGGCATGCTCGCCCGCCAGGAAGACCTTGTCCCAGGGCACGAACACGTCGTCGAACAAGAGGACGCCCGTCGACTGGCCGTATCGGGCCGAAAACTTCGCCGCCGGCTCCCCCGGCCGGCCGGCGGGGCGCGCGGCGATGGTCAGGCCCGTGGCGTCGAGCGGCACGGCGCAGCAGACGGCGTAGTCCGCGTCGTCCGGCCCCATCGTCCGGCAGGGCATGACCAGGAACTCGTGCATGTAGGGCGCGCCCGTGACGATCGCCTTCACGCCGCGCAGCACGATCCCGTCCGCCCGCCGTTCGACGACGCGGACATAGCTGTCCGGGTTCGCCTGGGCGTGGGGATGCAGCGCCCGGTCGCCCTTGCCGTCGGTCATGGCGACGCCGAGCGTCAGGTCCCGCGCCTGCACGTCGGCCAGATAAGCCTTGAAGCGGTCGTGCGCCTCCGACGCCGGATCGGCCGCCGCCATCGCGTGGGTCGTCTGCCAGATCGCGTTGAGCGCGTCCTGGGTCAGGTAGCGCTGGGCGCAGCCGACCTCCTGGCAGAGCAGGCGGACCGCCTCCAGCTTGTACATCAGGTCCTGAGGGGAGCGGTTGATGTGCAGCAGGCGGTTGACGGCGCGCCCCGTCATCGCCTCCTCGGGCAGCATGAGCAGGCGTTTCGCCGGATCATGCGCGAAGTCGTAGGTGACGCCGATGGCGGCGACGCCGGGGGCGAGCTCGGGGTCGTCGGCGACGCTCTCGACCTGCCGGCCGTTGACGTAGACGGTCGGCGACAGGCTGCGCAGCGAGTCCCGATAGTCCGCCGCGGTCATCAGCATCGGCGTCAGCTCCAGAAGCTGAGGGCGCGGGCGAGGCCCCAGCCGTCCTCCGCCCGGTCGAGCGTCATGACCGCGTCATAGACGGCTTCGGCCTTCCGGCGGGAGACGGCGCGCTCCGCGTTCGCCCAGAATTTCGCCTCGATGTCCTCGGCCGAAAGCGGGTTAGCGTCGGAGCCGCGATTGACCGCCTCGCGATGTTCGATCTCGCGCCCGTCCTTCAGGCGCGCTACGAGTTTGCCGGAGTAGTAGCGCGGAAACGCCGTCTCCGGGTCTTCGCGCCAGTCCACATTGGCGGCGATCGCCAGCGTGGCCGGATCCCCGAGCGCTTCCGCATCGAGTTCGTCGAGCGTGAAGCGGCCGCGCGTCAGCGTCGTCCCGACGATGTAGGGGATGGAGAACTGCGCGTCATAGGCGTTCTGCGGCTTCCGCTTCTGGGCGATCGGCTCGCAGACGACGGCCGCCTGGGTCGGGTGGATGTAGGCGGTGACGCTCTCGACGTTTTCTGCCGTCATACCCGCCTGCATCAGCGCCAACGTCGCATCGGCGAAGGCGTGGTTGAAGTGGCAGGCGGGATAGGGCTTGAAGCCGACGTTCTCCAGTTCCCAGACCGCGCCGAGACCGGCGGCGCACATCTCCGGGTCGGCGTCATGGCCCTCGCCCAGATAGAGATTGAACAGGCCGTAGCGCCCCTCATATGTGGCCGTCGGCCCCTTGAAGCCTTCCTTGGCGAGCGCCGCCGCCGTGACGGCCGACGAGGCGGCCCAGCCGGGATGCATGCGCTTCGTCCAGGCGCCGTCCGCCAGGAATTCCAGATTGCCGGACGACTGGGAGAAAGCGATGCCCTGGGCGTCTTGCAGCTGGCGGGCGTTGAGGTCGGCGAGCTTGCCGGCGGCGAGCGTCGCGCCGAAAACGCCGACGAGGCCGGTCGGGTGGTAGCCGCGGGCATGGAAGCCGCCCTTCGCCGCCTGGCCGATCCGGGCGGAGGCCTCGACGCCGATCAGGTAGGCCGCGAGGATTTCGGCGCCGCTCGCTTCGTAGCGCAGGCCCTGGGCGAAGGCGGCGGCGAGCGCGCTGGCGGAGGCGTGGATCACGCCGTCGGTGTGGGTATCGTCGAAGTCGAGGCCGTGGATCAGCGTGCCGTTGAGCAGCGCCTGGTCGCGGACCGGCAGCGCCATGTCGTAGCCGATCACGGGATAGGGCCCCTCGCCGCCCAGACCGCGCAGCGCGTTCGCCGCGCGCTGCGCAAATTCGAACGTCGACGCGGCCAGCGCGATGCCGAAGCAGTCGAGCACATGCAGCTTCGCCCGCTCGACGACGCGGCCGGGCGCCTGGGCGAGGCCGAATCCGGCGGTGAAATCGGCGAGGCGGCGGGAAATCGCGACCGCGGCGTCCGTCTCCGACGGCGGCGCGACGGCGTCCGGCTTGGCGATGACGTTCATGGGCTCTCTCCTCCCGAGCGCTGTTGCGGGATTTATAGAGATTGCGCCCGGGCGTCGCCAGTTCGCGGCGCCTCGAATCAGAACCGCCCGCTCCGTTGGGAAGGCGGAGCGGGCGGTAGTGCTGACGGCCGCGGGAACGTGAGGGAGGAGGGAGTCGCCCCCGCGGCTTCGGTGCTGACCGACCGCTGGAGAGACTGCGTTCGGCGTAGGAATAAGTATCCCCGGATCGCTCCAGAATGATACGGATATTGGGTATGACGCCCCGCGCGTACTGGAATCGAATAATTCGCGAAAGTACTATGCCAAAGTCGCCTCGCCGCCCTAAGCCGCGCCCAAGGAAGTCCGGACGCGATTGATGGTCCAACCGGTCGCCCTCTCCCACAAGAAGCCCTTCAAGACCGCCCGCCGCGTGCACATCGACGCCATGGCGCCGGCGGACGTGGAGCACCTGTTCGGCGGCGCCGAACCGCTGATCGTCGAAGGGCTGGACGCCGCCTGGCCGGAGGAACTGCGCGCCGGCCGCCTCGACGCCTTCCTCGACCCGAAACAGAAGCTGCGCAGCGTCTTCGTCGAAGGCAAGCAGGTCTTCGGCGTGACCGCGCGCGAGTTCCTGGACGGCCTCGCCGCGGCCAAGAACGTCCGCGTCTTCAGCATCAATCTTGCGAAGCGCGTGACGGACGCCTGCACGCAGCCCGCATGGCTGTTCGACAAGAAGAGCGAGCGGGGCTTCGCGCGCTACTACTCCGACGTCCCCGGCGTGTTCATCGGCTCCGGCGGCGCGATCACGCCGCTGCACTACGACTTCGAACTGAACTACAACTGGCATATCGGGCTCGCCGGCGAGCGGACGGTCTATCTCTGGACCGACGACGAGTCCCACAATCTCTTCAAGCTGCCGGCGGTCGGCCTTTCGCTCATCCCCTTCTCATTGGGCCTGCTGAGTTACCGACATGGCCAGGGCTACGAGGTCAAGCTGAAGGCGGGCGAACTGCTCTATATGCCGCCGAAATGCTGGCACCAGATCGAGTACGGCATTCCCTCCATCGCGATGACCTACGGCGTCCACAATTCGGAGGAAGAACGCGCGACCGGCGTCGAGAAAGGCAAGTTCTGGAAGGGCATGATGTGCTACTTCCTCGCGGTCGGCCGTCTGAAGCGATCCGCGGTGCTCTCCTTGCCGCTGATGGCGCCCTATGGCGCGTTCTGCCCGGTCTACATGATCGGCGGCTACGTCGCGAAGCGCTTGCCGGAGCGGGTCGGCGCGCCGATCTTACGCCGGCTCTATGCTGTCGACGAATACCTCTATCAGCGCTACCTGCCGCTGATGAAACGCTTCTTCGACCGCTACTGGACCGGTTACTGAGCGTCGATCGCCGCAGCCAGCGCAAGCGTCCGCCGCGCCTTCTCCACGATCGGATAGTCGACGAAATAGCCTTCCACTTGGATCGAGGCCGAGCCGGCGGCCTCCGCCGCGTCGAACGCCGCGACGACCTTGGCCGCATAGGCGACCTCGTCCGTCGATGGCGTGAAGACGGCGTTGGTCGGGCCGACCTGCTTCGGGTGAATGCAGAGCTTGCCCTGGAACCCCAGGTCGCGGGCGCGGACGGCGGAGGCGTCCATCGCCTCGGTCTCGTTCAAGTGGATGAAGACCGTGTCGATCGGCGGCTCGATGCCCGCCGCCCGGCTCTCCATGACGCAGGCGGCGCGCACGGCCTCCAGCTCGCTTTCGCCGAGCGTCCAGCGCATGCCGAGGTCGAGCGTGTAGTCGCCGGCGCCGAACGCGAGACGCTTCACGCGGGGGACAGCGCTGGCGATCGCGCCGAGCCCGCGATGACCGCGCGCCGTCTCGACGATGGGGATCAGGTCGATTCCGCCCGGCGGCAGGCCGCGCTCCCGCTCCAGTTGGAGGAGGAGCCAGTCGACCGTCTTCAGCTGGTCGGCCGACTCCGCCTTCGGCAGCACGATCCCGTCGAGGCCGGGACCGACCGTCTCGACCAAGTCGCCATGGCAGAATTCCGTCTCCATCGCGTTCACGCGGACATAGCCGAGGTTCCCGCGCGGCTGCTGGAGGGCGGCGCGGACCGCCGCGCGCGCCGCCGGCTTGGCGCTGACGGCGACGGCGTCCTCGAGGTCCAGGATGACCGCGTCGGCGCCGGCGTCGAAGACCTTGGCGACCTTGCGTTCATGGTCGCCCGGCGTGAACAGCATGGTGCGAAACGGCATACTGGCCCCTTTCATTGGTCGTCCCTCATAGCTCTCGCGCCGGCGCGGCGAAAGCGCCCGCTGACAGCACGCGCCCCCGGCTGTAGGGTCCGGCCCAGGCGACGGGGAGAGAACGATGGCGGACGCGCTAAACTGGATCGACGGCGAATGGATCACGGGCAACCCGCCGATCATCGGACCGGTCACCAACGCCGCCTGGATGGCGACCGTCGTCTTCGACGGCGCCCGCTCGTTCGATGGCCTCGCGCCCGACCTCGACCTCCACTGCCAGCGCTGCGTCGCCTCCGCCGAGGCGCTCGGCCTCGAGCCGCCGCTGGACGCCCAGGCGATCGCGCGCATCGCGGTTGAGGGCATTCGCAAGTTCCCGAAGGAGAAGGCGCTCTACATCCGGCCGATGTTCTATGGCGACGAGGGCTGGCTGCTGCCGACGACGACGAAGTTCGTGCTGACCCTGCTGGACCATCCCTTGCAGCCGCCCGGCAAGGGCCTCGCCGCCTGCCGGACGACCCGTGTTCGGCCCGTGCCGCAGGCCGCGCCGACCGACGCGAAGGCCGCCTGCCTCTACCCGAACGCCCATCGTATGATCCGCGAGGCGGCGGCGCGCGGCTACGACGTGGCGGTCGTCGGCGACGCCAACGGCAATGTGGCCGAACTCTCGACTTCGAACATCTTCCTCGCCCGCGACGGCGTGGTCGCGACCCCGATCCCGAACGGAACCTTCCTGAACGGCATCACGCGGCAACGGACGATCAAGCTCTTCCGCGAGGCGGGCGTGCCCGTGGAAGAGCGCACGGTCACGTTCGACGAGTTGGATACGGCGGACGAACTCTTCGCGACCGGCAACGCCAACAAGGTGCAGCCGATCGTTCGCTACGAGGACCGGGACTTGCAGCCGGGCCCGTTCGCGGCGGAGGCGGCGCGCCTCTATCGCGCCTACGCGGAGACCCACGGCGCGCTGGAGCGTTTCGTCTAGCAGGCTGATGAAAAAGTCCGTGCTGCAGGGCTCGTCGGGAAATTGGCGTAATGATCGTGCGCGTTGGAGCAGAGATAGCAGCGCAATCTTGTAAGAACGGGCGCGAATCAGTGCGCCAATTTCACAGAGCCATGCGGCGCGTAGTTTTTCAGCAGCCTGCTAGCTCGCTTCTTGTTCGCAGAGCGCGTTACGGAGCTCGTGCGGCATGTATTCGAGCACGCTTTCGATGTCATCGGCCATCAGGTCGGCGGATTTAAGGCCGGCATGCAGGCGCTGCGCGTGATCCGTCACGATCTCCCGGACGTGCTCGCCGCCGGCCGCGTAGAGTCGCCCATAGACGCGCGCCAGCGCCTGGCTCATCAGGATCGATTCCGTCGCGGCGCGCCGCAGAGGATGGAAGGCTTGCCCGAGAAGGTCCTTGACCGAGAGG
>DAINCG010000146.1:0-10696 GCA_036732525.1 Pseudomonadota bacterium
GCGATAGAAGACGGCGAATTGCGCATTGTCGTTTCGGATGAGGGGCCTGGATTTGATCTCGCCGCGATGCCGGCCAAACCCGATGGCATAGGTTTGCGTGGCTTGCGCGAGCGAATTGAGAGCCTCGGGGGCGAATTCGAAATCGATAGTGCTGTGGGACGCGGCGTTCGATTGCGCATGTCATTGCCGCTAGGGATATTGAGTGATGTCGAGTCCGATACGGGTCGCCGTTGTTGACGACCATCCGCTGTTTCGCGGCGGAGTGGTTCGAACGCTTGAGGAGCACGACGACATCGTCGTCGTCGGAGAGGGCGGGTCGGCGTCGGATGCGGTCGATCTCGTCGAGGAACTGATGCCGGACGTGATCTGCCTGGACATTTCGATGCCCGGCGGCGGACTTTCCGCAGCCAAGGTCATCGGCGCGCGGTATCCCGCCGTCCGGATGATGATGCTGACAGTCTCGGAAAGTGACGACGACGTACTTGCGGCGCTGCAGGCCGGCGCCCGCGGCTACGCCCTAAAAGGCATCGGGGGCGCGCAGCTTGTCGATGTGTTGCGCGGCGTCGCGAGCGGCGCTTCCTATGTATCGCCAAGCTTGGTCGCGCGCATTCTCTCGACGATGAAATCGCCGGAAGCGGCGGCAGAATCGGGCGACGATCTGTTCGCCGCCCTGACGCGACGCGAAGAGCAGATCCTTGAACTTGTCGCGAAAGGCAAGAGCAATAAGGAAGTCGGGCAGCTCCTCGATATCCGCGAGAAGACGGTCAAGCACTATATGACCAACATTCTTCAGAAATTGCAGGTTCGCAATCGCGTGGAAGCCGCCGTGTTGGCCCGTGAGCGGTTCAACGCAACTGGTTGAACCTCATTCCGTTCACATGATCTGCCATTCGGATCCGTCCTTCGATCATCACGTTGATTGGCTGTTTCGCGACGCTGCGAACGGACACTTCATTTGCCCGCGCCCGGTCGGAGCCAGCCTTCCGTCGGCAGGAAGTCCGACCTTGGTCCGAAAGCTCGTCCGACTTCTGCGGCGCAAATCGTCGGACCAAACGCCCTGCTGCGGCGTCGTGTCCGGTCTTAGCTTCCACAGTGTTCGAGGACGTGGCGTGCGTGCCAAGGCGTCTTCGCGTTGTGGAGCGAAGCAATGGAACACCGCATCTTTAGCCTGAAGCCGGCCGACGATACGGGATGCTGGCAGCCCGTTGAGCAGGCGCGCATCGGCCGCGCCAAGCGCGCCTTCTCGACCCGCCGGGTCGACATCTCGCTCGCCGCTGGATTGGCCGTCGCCAACGTCCGGCCGACCGCCGGCCAGATCGTGCTGGCGCAGGTGGACCGCCTCGGCCAGCACAAGCGTCTGGAGGATGTGAATGGCCGTCGCGTCACGCTCTATCCCGGAGACGAAATCCTTGTGGCCTACGGCGACCGCTACGCCACCGACCAGTACCATGCGCACGTCCCGGAAACGCTCGGTTCCTGCCATCTGGTCGCCGCGGGGGGCATCGCCGCGGTCGCGCAGGACAAGTCCGCCAAGGTGCGGGGCGCCACCGAACTCACGCCGATAGGCGTTGTCACGGACGCGAGCGGCGAGCCGCTCTCGACCCAGGCGTTCGCCTGCGCCGACGCTGGCCCGAACGCGGCACGGGGGCGCCCGACGATTGTCGGCGTCGTCGGGTCGTCCATGAACGCGGGCAAGACCACGACCATCGCATCGCTGATCCATGGCGAATGCAAGGCGGGACGACGCGTCGGCGCCGTCAAGGTCACTGGCACCGGCTCCGGAGGCGACATGTGGGCCTATGCCGACGCCGGGGCCGATGCGACGCTCGACTTCACCGACGCTGGATATCCCTCGACCTATCGGCTTGCCGCCGAAACGCATGTCCAGATTCTTGAACTGCTGCTGCGGCGCATGCGCGGCCTCGGAATGGAGACCGTCTTCGTTGAAGTGGCGGATGGTCTGTTGTTCGGCGAAACGGCCGCTCTCATTTGCTCAAGCGCGTTCCGGCAGTCGGTCGATGGCGTGATCTTCGCGGCGTCCGACGCCATGGGCGCGATTTCCGGCGCGCGCTGGCTTGCGGAGCAACGTTGGCCGCTGCTCGCCGTCTCCGGCGCCATGACGGCGTCGCCGCTCGCGATCGAAGAAGTTCGGCCCCACATCGAAGCGCCGATCCTGACGCTTGAGGACATGCTGAGCGGCGCTTTCCTCGCTTCGGAAGACATCGCCCGTCGCTACGCCGCCTGAATGCGCGTTGTCGGTCATTTCTGACGGCCGGCGTCCCTTTCGCATCCAGCGGTACTGGAAATCCAAATGAAGAACTTCCGCCGGGTTCGCCCGGCAATCCGGAGCAAACCGCCATTCATGGATATCACCGCCGACAGACTCGCGGCCAAGTCCATCGGGGCGGGGGCGCGGCGGAGCCGTCGACGCCGGCAGGACAGCCAGAATCGGCCCATTGCGATCCACTTCAGCCGCAGCGCCAAGGGAAGCCGCGCTGTCCTGTTCCGACGCGCAGCGCCCGGACGCCGTTCGGATGATGAACTGGCGGGATTGGTCGGAATTCCATGGCGGCTTCTTGCAATTGCAGTCGTCCAGGTCGCAGCGACCGTGTCTGTGGGGCTCCTGGCGGACAGGTTGATCGGCTCGTTCGGCGCGACGGGAACGCTGGACCGTCTGGTCGTCGCCGGACTGATCTGCGCAATCGCTGTTTCGGTCGTCATGCGCTACCGGGAGCGAGTCGACGGCGAAGCCTACGGCCAAGGCGTGGCGCATCGTGTCCGGCTCGTCCTTGGCCGACGCCTATTGAGGTCCCCATCGACGGTACGCGGCGGCGCGGACGGCGAAGTCGTCCTGCGCTTCGTCGGCGATCTTGCGGCGCTCAGAAACTGGCACGCTCAAGGCCAGGTCGCGTTGATGATCGCCATGCCGGTGTTGGCGGGCGGGGTCGGCGTGCTGGCGTGGCTCGATGCGTCGCTCGGGATCGCCATCGCCGCCATGATTTTTGGCGTTGTCGGTCTGCAGACGGCCGTCGGACCGCGACTTCGCGAGGCCGGCGAGAGCGCCCGCCGGGAGCGCGCCCGCCTCGCGCGGACCGTAACGGACGCGACCTGCACGCTCGCCAGCATACAATTGTTCGGCCGCCAGGCGAGGGAGCTCCGAAGGGTCGAGAGGCGCAGCAACGCGCTTGCCGGCAGCATGCTTCGGCGCGCCTGCTGGAGCGGCCTGATGCGTGCGGCATCGGACCTTGGCGCCACCGGATTGCCGATCGCCATTCTGGCGGTCTGGCTGCTGCGTGGCGAAGCCGACCTCGGCTCCTCGGCGGTGGCGCTCATGTTGAGCGGGCTGCTGGCGCCGCGCATTCGCGAATTGGCGCGCATCCGGGAGTACTGGGAGCTGGCGCAAATCTCGCGGGCGCGGATCGCGGCGTTCCTCGGTCGGCCCGTGATCGCGGAGCGGAGCGACGCCAAGGGGCTGATGCGCCGCAACGGCGCGATCGCCATCCGTGACCTTTCGGTCGGTGGGGTGTTCAAGGGCCTCTGCGCCGACGCGCCCGGCGGAGCCCGCGTCGCATTGGTCGGCCCGAACGGCGCCGGCAAGAGCCGCCTGCTCTCTGTCCTTTCCGGCCTGGAAGCGCCGGCCGCCGGTCGTGTCGTCATCGACGGACAGAATGCGACGAAGCGGCGGCTCGCATCGCAGCAGCGCGCGGTATCGATGGCGAGCGCGGATGCTCCGCTGGTGCGCGGAACGGTCGACTACAACATCCACTACGGCGCGCGCGCCAAGGGTGCGGACGCGGACATGCTGCGCCGTCTCGGCGGCTATGAAGAGCTGCTCGCCGAACTGCAGGACGGCGCCGGCGCTCGGATCGGCGCGGGCGGTCATGGCGTCTCCGCCGGGCAGCGCGCGCGGATCGCGCTCCTCCGCGCGCTGCTGCGCAATCCCGTCGTCCTGTTGCTGGACGAAATCGAGGCCAACCTCGACGCGGCGGGCAGGCGCGTGCTCGCACGCGTGCTCGAAGACTTTCCCGGAACAATCATCATGGCGACGCACAATGACGAATGGACAAACCGCTGCGATCATCTCTGGCGCCTCGAAGCGGGCGCGCTCTCCGCGAGCCAACGCGATGCGCAATAGCGTCATTGACCCTCTGGGGCCGCTTCCGACAGGACTTGGCGTGCTGCTCCACGCGCCGGCCGCGATCGACGAGACTTCGCCGGTCGTCGTCGCCGTGCATGGCATTTCCCGGAACAGCGCCGAACACTTCGACGCTTTTCGGCGGGCGCTGCCGGCGAATGCCGTTCTGCTCTGCCCAGAGTTCGGGGAGGCGGAGTTCCCGCACTATCAGCGCCTGAACATCGGTTATGCGGAGCCGCGGGCCGACCTGCTGCTCGATCTGCTGCTGGACCGACTGTCGTCGCGCTTCCGCATCGACGCCCGGCGGTTCCACCTGTTCGGCTTCTCGGGCGGCGGCCAGTTCGCGCACCGTTACGCGATGCTCAATCCGCATCGGATCCAGTCGCTTCACGTCGCCGCGGCCGGGTACTACACCTTCCTGAACGAAGCGGCGCCTTGGCCTTACGGCTGTCGCGGCCCGACCGGCCGCCGCATTCTCGAACGCCAGCGGCTTTTCCTGCGCCTTCCGATTGACGTCTATGTCGGGAACCGTGACGTGCAGCGCGACCCCAGTCTCAGAACCGGCGAGCGGATCGATGCGCAACAAGGACCGACGCGCGTCGACCGGGCTCGCAACTGGGTCGCGCACTTGAACCGCTGCAAGCCAGCCGGCGCGCCGGAAGCGCGTCTGACCCTCCTCAACGGCGCCGGCCATGACTTCATGGAAGCGGCGCGGTGCGACAAGGGCGTCATGATGATGGCGATTGGGTCGGAAGTGGCCAGGGCGACCCGCTGACGGCGCGCATAGGCGCCGCATCGAAGCGGCGCGGAGCGCGATTCCGCGGCAGCAACAGCGGAGCCTACTCCGCCACCCCCGCCCCGCGGTCCAGTTCCTCCGCCACGCCGCGGAACTGTTCCAGCGCCGCTTCCAGGTTCTCGACGATTTCGGCGGCGATGACGTCGGGGGCGGGGAGGGCGTCGATGTCTTCCAGGCTGTCGTCCTTCAGCCAGAAGATATCCAGGTTGAGCTTGTCCCGCGCGACGAGGTCGTCATAGACGAAGCGGCGGAAGCGGTCGGTCTCCTGCCGGGCGCGGTAGCAGGCGACGAAGTCGTCGAGGTCGGCGCGGGTCAGCTTCTTGGTCTTCAGCGTCTTATGGACGTTGGTGCGGTAGTCGTAGACCCAGAGCGCGCAAGCCTTCTCCGGCGCGGCCCGCCTCGAACAGCACATTGTCGGGCAGCACGACGCCGGCGCGGCCGTTCGTCTTCAGGGTGGTCATGATGTGCTGCAGGAAATTGATCTGCTTGTTCGACGTGGTGAACCGGAAGTCCTCCCGCTCATAGGTCTCCCGCTCCGTCGTCACCTGGCCGTCCGCGCCGACGACGGTGTAGCTGGATTTCTTGCCGAAGGGCGGGTTGGTCAGGACGACGTCGAAGCGTTCGCCCGGACCACCGGCGAGCGCGTCGCCCTGGCGGACCGGGCTCGCGACTTCGCCGACGCCGTTCAGGTAAAGGTTCATGGCGCTCAGGCGCACGACCTCGTCGACGATATCGACGCCGGTGAAGGTCGCCTCGCGGAGCTTCCAGATCTTGGCTCGGTCCTGGCTCTGGCCTTTCATGTGGTCGTAGGCGGCGAGCAGAAAGCGGCCGGCGCCGCAGGCCGGGTCGCACACCGTCTCGCCGATCCGCGCCGTTGGTATTAGAGAGTTTCAAATAGAAGAATATAAGTGCACGCTTTACCAAATATCTTAGTAATAAAAAAAGTTATCAGATTAAAAATATAAATCACAAGTATGAACTGTTTTTATTAGTATGCACGGCTGCGTATATGTGTCTAAATTTCTCCTGAATTCGACCGAAGCGCTGTTATTGCTGTGTATGTTCATGCGCTAAAAGCCTCGATTGGCTGGATTGTTGGCGCGTTCTCTTGCGGGTTACGTCGCGCCGGCGGATCGCATGGAATGATGGCGCGCGCTTGCAGTCAGCCGCCGATTCGGCAGGAATCCGCACGCCATTCAGGCGCACATTCTCCGCAAAATTTTCGTAGCCGATGGCTGGAAGCGCAGATCAAGCGCTTAAGGCTCTGATCTTATTGGTGACCCCAACGGGACTCGAACCCGTGTTTCCGGCGTGAAAGGCCGGCGTCCTAGACCGCTAGACGATGGGGCCAGCGCTTGGCGCTGGCGGACGATCTAAACCGGGCGGCGGGGGAAAGCAACCCACTCTCGACGACGGTGGACTTTCCGGGGCGTACGCGGCACCTATGCCGCGCCACGCGTCCGACGATGAGACGAAAGACCGGTCCGATGCCGCGCCGACAGTTCTTCGCTGTCCTGTTCTGCTTGCTGGCGCTTCTCGGCGCCGGCGGCGGCTCGACATGGGCGCAGACGCCGGGGCTGTCGCTGACCAATCCGCTGGGCGGCGCCGATTCGGCCGCAGAGCCGGAAAAAGCTCCGGAAGACGAACGCCCGGCCCCGGTCGCCCAGCCGCTGGCCGGCGCCGACGTCATTCCCAAAGAGGTCGCGCGCGAGTGGACGCGCGTCATTTCCGCCGCGGCGACCTATGTGTCGAACGGACGCGCGATCCCGTCCGAAACGGAGCTGCACAGCGAATTGCTGCGCGACCTGATCGCCGCGGCCCAGGAGATTCGGCGCACCGCCGACGCAACGGCTGCCGAGCGGCGCGCGTTGCTCGACGCATTGCCGCCGAAGCCGAGCGCCGACAGCGGCGAAACCGAACCGGAGCAGGTGGCGGAAGTGCGGTCGCGCATCACGTCCGGCCTGAACTTCGCCCGCTCGCGGTCCGCCGCGGCGACGCTTGCGATCACGCGGGCCAACCAGCTCATCGCCGAGGTCGCCGGCCTCGAGCGGCGCGAACTCGCGGATCAACTGAATCAGCGCCAGACCGATCCCTGGACCGTGGCCGCGTTTCGTCAGGGGCTCGGCGAATCGCTGGACGCGCTGACGCGCATCGTCGCATCGCCCATTTCCTGGCGCGCCAGTCTCGACGACGAACAGTGGCGGAGTTTCCGCACGAAGAGCCTGCCCGTGCTGGCCGGCGGGCTCGCCGCGGCCTTCGCCGTCGGTTTTTTCGTCCGCGCATTCCTGCTGCGGCGGTTCGGCTACGACGACGGGCCGGGCCATGTGACCCAGGCGCGCCGGCTCGGCGCCGCCGTCGTCCTCGCCGTCGCGGACGGCCTCATCCCGGCGCTTCTGATGGCGATTCTGTATTTCTGGTCGCGGCACGCGCTCGGCGCGCTGGGCGCGCCCCTGTTCGGGGACGCGATCGCCGGCGCCGCGATCGGCCTCGCCATCATTTCGCTCGCCTATGCGGGCCTGAGCGCGGCGCTGACGCCGGAGCGTCCGGACTGGCGCCTTCTGCCGGTCTCCAGCGCCGCGGCGCGCGCCATCCGTCATCGCGGCGTGCTGTTCGCCGTGGTCGGCGCGGTCGACGTCTTCGTGTGGACCGCGCTCGCGCACGAGCCGAAGTCCCCGGAATTCATGACGATCTACGCCATCGTCGCATGTTCGCTGCGCGCGCTGGCGCTGGCGCCGCTGCTGCGGGGCCGGCTGTGGCGTCTGATGGATGCGCCGACGGGCAACGCCGACGCCCAGCCCGAACCGCGCCGGCGGAACCCGCTCTGGCTCCTCGCGCGCATCCTGCTCGGCCTCGCCGCATTCGGCGCCGTCGCCGCCGCCGGCCTCGGCTATGCCGATCTTGCGCTCTTCGTCGCAAGGGCGATGTCATGGACGGTGATCGTCGGCGGCGGCGTCTTCCTGCTTCGCGGCGCCGCCCGGGAGGCGATCCAGGCGCTGGCGAACGCCCCGCGCTTCCGTCGCTGGACGGGCATCGGGTCCGAAGGGGCGGAAACGCTGACCTTCTGGGGCCAGGCGCTGCTCGAACCGATCTTCCTGATCGCGGCCGCCGTCCTGACGGCGCCGTTCTGGGGCTTCAGCCAGCGCGAGATGCTGACCTTGGCGGGCGAGGTCCTGCAGGGCTTCAAGGTCGGCGACGCCACCATTTCGCTCACCGGCATCGGTCTGGCGGTGCTCGCGTTCGTGCTTGTCCTGATCGCCACGCGGGCAGTGCAGCAGGCCATGCTGACGCGCCTCCTGCCGCGCACCCGCATGGACGCCGGCGCGCAGCACAGCCTCTCGACCGGCGTCGGCTATCTCGGCGTGCTGATCGGCGCGGTCGTCGGCGTTTCGACGCTCGGCATCGATCTCTCGAACCTGGCGATCGTCGCGGGCGCCCTTTCCGTCGGCATCGGCTTCGGCCTGCAGAGCATCGTCAACAATTTCGTCTCGGGCCTGATTCTGTTGATCGAGCGGCCGGTCAAGGTCGGCGACTGGGTCATTGTCGGCGGACAGCAGGGCATCGTGAAGCGCATCTCGATCCGCGCGACGGAGGTCGAGACCTTCGACCGGTCCAGCGTGATCATTCCGAATTCCGACCTGATCACCAACGCGGTCATCAACCGTACGCACAAAGACCGCTATGGCCGCGTCGACGTGCCCGTGGGCGTCGCCTACGGGTCGGACACGCGCAAGGTCGAAAGCCTGCTGCTGGAGATCGGCCGCGCGCAGTCCGAAGTGCTGTCGATACCGGAGCCGTTCGTCGTCTTCATCGCATTCGGGGAAAGCAGCCTGGACTTCGAACTGCGCGTCTACACGGCGAACAATCTGCACGGCATCCGCATCGCCACCGAAATCCGCCATCAGGTGGCCGAGCGTTTCGCGGCGGAGGGCATCGAGATTCCGTTCCCGCAGCGGGTCGTGCACCTGCCGAAACTGCCGCCGCTGCAGACCGCCGAGCGCGAGGCGCCGAAGGAAGACGGGCTGCCGCCATCGGCGATCGGCGACGATCCGGCCGGCAGTCAGGCTGGCTGAGCGCGCCGCTTTGCGAGCAACAGGACGGCTGCGCCGCCAATGCCCGCGATCAGGGAGCCCGCCATGACGCCGATCCGGACGAAGGCCTGGTTCTCCGCATCGGAATAGGCGAGCGCGCCGATGAAGAGGGACATGGTGAAACCGATCCCCGCCAAGAGGCTCGCGCCATAGAGGTGGAGATATCCGGTCGAGGCTGGCCGCTCTGCGAGGCCGATGCGGATTGCCAGGACAGCGCCGCCGAAGACGCCGACCTGCTTGCCGACGACGAGGCCGAGCAGCACGGCGAGCGTCAACGGTTCGACGAGCGACCCAAGGCTCAGGCCTTGCAGGGGCACGCCGGCGTTCGCGAATGCGAAAAGCGGCATCACGAGATAGGAGACCCAGTGGTGCAGGCCCTGCTCCGCGGCGATGGCGGGCGAATAGCCGTCGGCGTCGCGGGCGAGGGGAATGGCGAAGCCGATGGCGACGCCGGCGAGGGTGGCGTGGACGCCGGACTTCAGCACGCAGACCCAGAGCGCCAGGCCCAGCAGGACGTATGGCGTCGAGCGTCGGACGCCGGAGAGATTCAGCCCGAGCAGGCCGGCGAGGCACATGCCGGAAAGGATCAGCGCAAGCGGCGACAGGTCGGCGGTATAGAACATCGCGATGATCGCGATGGCGCCCAGATCGTCGACGACGGCGAGCGCCAGCAGAAAGGTCTTGAGCTCTGCCGGAACCCTGCGGCCCAGGAGGCCGAGCACGCCAAGCACGAAGGCGATGTCGGTCGCCGCCGGGATCGCCCAGCCCCTGGCTTCCGCGCTGTCGGGCCCGACGACGGCGAGAAAGACAGCGGCAGGGATCGCAATGCCGCCGATCGCGGCATAGACCGGCAGCGCGGCCTGTTTCCAGGTGGAGAGCGCGCCTTCCGCGACCTCGCGCTTGATCTCCAGCGCGATCAGCAAAAAGAAGATGGCCATCAGGCCGTCATTGATCCAAAGCAGGAGCGACTTCGAGATGCCGTCGTCGTCGATGGCGACTGTCAGCTTGGTCGAGAGGATAAGGTCGTAGAACGGCCGAACGGCGTCGATGTTTTCCGCGATGAGGCCAAGGACCGCCGCGGCGGCGAGGACGAGCCCCGCCTTTGCGTCGCTGCTCATACCTTCGGATGCGTTCTCCGCCGCCGCCATGTCGTCCTCACCCCCTGCCGCACGCTCGCTTGTAAATTAGGGGGCAGGGCAGGGATTCAAGGTCTGACAAGGCTTTAGTTCGCCGGCAGTTCGCTGCAGGCGGCTTTCAGCCGGCCGAGCGCTCCCGTCATTTCGCCGCAGAAGTCCCCGCAATTGAAGACGATTCGTTCGATCTCGCGCGCATCGGCGTAGACGGCGCTTTCCCGACCGACGATGCGCGCGGGCGGACCCGGCTCGCATTGGAAGTCGGCGCTTGCGGAGTTGGCGCGGGTCTGCAGGACCTGGCTGTCGTTCCGGATGTAGAGCCAGCTTCGATCCGCCGAGATGTCGGCGGCCGTCAGGTCGATCGTCTGCTCCGGCACGTCGTGCATTTCGAGCGGCCGGTTCGGGTCCGTGGCGAAGTAGGCGACCGACCGCGCCTTCAGCTTGAACAGGCAGCCCGCGACATGCTGCAGGTTGGAGGAGATCACCGCCTGGATGTCGCAGGGCGCCGATCCGGAGGACCATTTCGACCGGAACCGGTACATCG
>DAINCG010000147.1:0-4700 GCA_036732525.1 Pseudomonadota bacterium
CCGCACGCCAGCGTCTGCGGCGGGCGCCGGCGCTGCTCGACCTGCCGCGTGCGCATCTCCGATGGCTTCGAAGCGGCGCCGCCGCCGGACGAAGGGGAGGCGAAGGTGCTGGCGAAGGTGCATGCGCCGCCCGGCGTGCGCCTCGCCTGCCAGCTCCGCCCGACCGGCGACATCACGGTTGCGCAATTGCTCCCGCCGAATGCGACGGCCGCCGACGCCCGCAACGTGCCGGAGCACCAGAGCGGGGCGGAACGCGACATCGCGATCATGTTCGCCGACATCCGCGCCTTCACCCAGATCTCGGAAGACAAGCTGCCCTTCGACGTCGTCTTCCTGCTGAACCAATATTTCCGCTCGATGGGCCACGCGATCGAGACGAACGGCGGCCGGCTCGACAAGTTCATCGGCGACGGCATCATGGCGCTCTTCGGCATCGAGAGCGGGGCCGGCGCCGGCGCGCGCCAGGCCCTTGCCGCGACGGCGGCCATGTCGGTCAGCCTGACGGAGTTGAACGCCACGCTCGCCCACGACCTCGACCGGCCGCTCCGCATCGGCGTCGGGCTGCACACTGGGGCCGTCATCGTCGGCGAGATGGGCTATGGCGGCGTCCGGTCCGTCACCGCAATCGGGGACGCCGTCAACGTCGCGAGCCGCCTGGAGCCGATGACCAAGGACTACATGGCCGAAGTCGTGATCTCCGCCGACGTCTTCCGCGTCGCGGGCCTGGACGCGCGCGGCCTGCGCACGGAGACGGTCGAGGTTCGCGGCCGGGAATAGCCGCTCGACGTCATTGTGCTGAACTCGGGGGCCGAGCTGCAGATGCTGCTGGCGACGGCGGAGGCGACGGCGTGAACGTCGGCCGCCTGACCGAAGGGCTCAAGGTCTACTTGCGGCCGCGCCTGATCCTCATTCTCGTGCTGGGCTTTGCAAGCGGTCTGCCTCTGCTGCTGACCAGTTCGACGCTGTCGATCCGGCTGCGCGAGGCAGGCGTCGATCTCGGCGCCATCGGCGTGTTCTCGCTCGTCGGGATTCCCTATTCGCTGAAGTTCCTCTGGGCGCCGTTGCTCGATCGGCTCGGAGCGCCAGGCGGCTTGGCGCGCATGGGGCGCCGGCGCGGCTGGATGATGGCGATCCATCTGGCGCTGATCGCGGCGATCGCCGGGCTTGGTCTCGTCGATCCGGCCGGCGGCGGCATTTGGGCGATCGCCTTCCTTGCATTGCTCGTCTCATTCCTGTCGGCCACCCAGGACATCGCCATCGACGCCTACCGGGTCGAAGCGCTGGACGAGGCGGAGTTCGGCGCCGGCGCGGCCATGGCGGTCTATGGCTTCCGGGGCGGCATGCTGATGGCCACCGTCGGCACGCTCTATCTCGCGGAATGGATCGATTGGCAGGCGGCCTACGTTCTGACTGCTGCGACCTTGGCGGTCGGCGTCGCAGCGATCCTGCTGGCGCCGGAACCGGTCGTACCGGAAGCGCTGGCGGCGCCGGCGAAGTCGGTCGGCGCGCTCTTCGGCGACGCCTATTGGGAGCCGCTGAAGGAGTTTGCGGGACGGGACGGATGGATCGTCCTGCTGCTGTTCGTCCTGTTCTACAAATTCGGCGACGCGCTGCTGAGCCAGATGACCGGTCCGCTTTACGTCGATCTGGGTTTCGACAAGCCGACGATTGCGAACGTCACCAAGCTCTACGGATTCGCCATGCTGATGGTCGGCATCTTCGTCGGCGGCTACGGCGTTGCGGCGTTGGGTCTGGGGCGAACGCTCTTGATCGGGGGCGTTCTGCAGGCGGGCTCGAACGTCGGCTTCTGGCATCTGGCGCAGGTCGGCCAGGACGTTGGAACGCTGACCTGGGTCATCGCAATCGAGAATTTCACTGGCGGCCTTGGCCAGACGGCGTTCGTCGCCTTCCTGATGAGCCTATGCGACCGCCGCTACACGGCGGCGCAGTATGCGCTGCTGACCTCGATCATGGCGTTCTCGCCCAAGGTCCTCGTGGCGCCGGCCGGGCTGCTGGCGGAAGCGCTCGGGTGGCCGGCATTTTGTCTCGCGACGGCGATTGCGGCCATTCCGGGGCTTGTGCTGTTGCTCTGGCTGTTGAAAACCAATCCCGACACATGGCGCGCGGCGCCGCTGAAGGAGGCTTGAGACCATGCGAGTTGGCGCGCCCAAGGAGATCAAGGTCCGCGAGTACCGAGTCGGGCTGACCCCGGCAAGCGTGCGCGAGCTTGTCGTGCACGGCCACGAGGTGCTGATCGAGACCAATGCCGGCGTCGGCGCCGGCTACACCGACGCCATTTACGAACGCGCCGGCGCCCGGATCGTGCCGGACGCCAAGGCGGTCTTCGACGGCTCGGACATGGTCGTGAAGGTGAAGGAGCCGCTGGCGCCCGAGATCGCCATGCTGTCCGAGGGGCAGACGCTCTTCACCTATCTCCACCTCGCCGCCGACAAGGTCCAGACCGAGGGCCTGATGGCGTCCGGCTGCACCGCCATCGCCTACGAGACGGTGACCGACCGTGACGGCGGCCTGCCGCTCCTGATGCCGATGAGCGAGGTCGCCGGACGCATGGCCGTGCAGGTCGGCGCCCACTGCCTGGAGAAGGAGCAGGGCGGGCGCGGCATGCTCTTGGGCGGCATTCCGGGCGTCGCCGTCGCCGACGTCGTCGTGATCGGCGGCGGCACGGTCGGCGCAAACGCCGCGCGCATGGCGATGGGCCTGGAAGCGCGGGTCACCGTGCTCGACAAGTCGATCCCGCGCCTCCGCGACCTCGAACTGCAATATGGAACGACGCTGAACACGATCTATTCGACCGTCGGCGCGCTGGAGCAGTATCTCTCCCGCGCCGATCTCGTCATTTGCGCCGTATTGGCGCCGGGCGCGGCCGCGCCCAAGATCGTGACGCGGGAGATGGTGAAGGCGATGCAGCCGGGATCCGTCATCGTCGACGTCGCGATCGACCAGGGCGGCGCCTGCGAGACCAGCAAGCCGACCACCCACGACGATCCGACCTACGTCGTCGACGACGTCATCCACTATTGCGTCACAAACATGCCGGGCGCCGTGCCGCGCACCTCGACCCAGGGCCTTTCGAACGCGACCCTGCCGTTCGTGCTGGCGCTGGCGGACAAGGGCTGGCAGCGCGCCTGCAAGGACGATCCGCACCTGTTGGAGGGCCTGAACGTCCACAAGGGCGAGGTGACCTACGCCGCCGTCGCCCGCGACCTGGAGCTTCCCTACCGCCCGGCCGCCGATGTCCTTTGAAGGCGCCGACGATCTCCGGCGCATCCTGAAGGACGTCTTCGGCTACGACGACCTGCGCCCCGGCCAGGACGAGGTGCTGGCCGCATTGATGGGCGGCCAGGACGTGCTGGCGGTCATGCCGACCGGCGCGGGCAAGTCGATGTGCTACCAGTTGCCCGCACTGGCGCGCGGCGGCCTCGCCATCGTCGTCTCGCCGCTGATCGCCCTGATGCGCGACCAGGTGGCCGCGCTTCGCTCCGCGGGCGTCGAGGCGGGCAGTCTGAACTCGTCGACGCCCCCGGCGGAAGCCGACCGCATCTTCGATGCGCTGGAGGACGGGCGGCTCCGGCTGCTCTACCTCTCGCCGGAGCGGCTGGTGAACCGGGAGGCCTCCCGCTTCCTGGAGGGCCGGGAGGTCGGCCTGCTCGCCATCGACGAGGCGCACTGCGTCTCCCAATGGGGCCATGACTTCCGGCCGGAATACGCCCAGCTCGGCGACGTCCGCCGGCGGCTCGGCATGCCCCAGGCGATCGCGCTGACGGCGACGGCCGACGCGGCGACGCGGGACGACATCGCGGCCCGCCTGTTCGAAACGCCGCCGACGGTCATCGTGCGCGGCTTCGACCGGCCGAACATCCGTCTCGCCATGCGGCCGAAGGCGAGCCGGGCCAGGCAGATCGCCGACTTCGTGGCGCGATTTCCGGGGGAGTGCGGCATCGTCTACGCCAATTCCCGCAAGCAGACGGAGCAACTCGCGGCGTCGCTCTCGGCGTCAGGCGTAAAGGCGCTCTCCTATCACGCCGGCATGGCGTCGGAGGACCGGGAGGAGACGCAGGATCGCTTCCTGCGCGAGGACGGCGTCGTCGTCTGCGCCACGGTCGCCTTCGGCATGGGCGTCGACAAGCCGGACGTGCGCTTCGTCGCCCATGCCGGCCTGCCCAAGTCCATCGAGGCCTATTACCAGGAAATCGGCCGCGCCGGCCGCGACGGCCTGCCGGCGGAGACGCTGACGCTCTACGGCATGGACGACATCCGCCTCCGCCGCATGCAGATCGACGAGGGCGAGGCGTCGGAGGAGCAGAAGCGGATCGAGCGGCAAAGGCTGAACGCGCTGGTCGCGCTCGCCGAAGCGCCAAAATGCCGCCGGCAGACGCTGCTCGCCTATTTCGGCGACGCTTCGGAGCCCTGCGGCAACTGCGATCTCTGCGACGGCGACGCGACGCTGTTCGACGGCACGGTCGAGGCGCAGAAGGCGCTCTCCGCCATCCTGCGCACCGGCGAGCGCTTCGGCATGGAGCACCTGATCGCCGTACTGAGAGGCGATGACAGCGACAAGATCCGCCGCTTCGGCCACGACAACCTGCCGACCTTCGGCGTCGGCCAGGACCGATCGGCCAGGGAGTGGCGCGCGATCTTCCGCCAGCTCTACGCGCTCGGCATCGCGACAGTCGATCTCT
>DAINCG010000147.1:4719-10588 GCA_036732525.1 Pseudomonadota bacterium
CGAACGGCCGAGCGGCGCTGAAAGGGGAGGAGCAGGTCATGTTGCGCCTCGACCCCGTGCGGGAGACTTCAGGCCGCTCCGGCAGGCGGAGGGCCGCCCAGCCCGCCTATGACGGCGACGTCGACCAGCGCCTGCTCGACCGGCTGAAGGCGAAGCGGCGCGAGCTGGCAGAGGCGCAGGGCGTGCCCGCCTATGTCGTCTTTCCGGACCGCACGCTGATCGAGATCGCCGGCCGCAAGCCCGGCACGCTCGCCGCCTTCGGCGACATCCACGGCGTCGGGCAGGCGAAGCTGGAGCGCTACGGCGCGGCGTTTCTCGAAATCGTGGGCGCCGAATAGCCTTCCAGCAAATGCCCCCGCGTCGCGACGAAGCGGGAATGTTCCGGCATGTACCAGTCCATCTTGCCGGGCCCGTTGCGCGCGCCCTCCGGACAGTCGAGCCAGAGACGGACGAGATGGCGGCGCTGCGTCTCCGAATCCCGGTAGCCCGTGCGGGCGTGCAGGACCAGGAAGTTGTTGCAGATCTGGAGATCGCCCCGCCGGAGCTCCATCGAGACTTGGTTCTCCGGCCGTGCGATCACGGCGTCGACGAAGTCGAGCGCCGCGCGTTCCTGATCGGTGAACGTGACCCCCTCGGCCGCGCAATAGTCGATCGAGATACGCGTATAAATCATGTGGAAGCGGTCGTCGTAATAGGCGAAGACCGGCGTCCGCCAGGGCGTCACCAGCGGATCGTCGGCTTCCCGCTCGTCGCGGCGGTGGTGGTGGAAGCCGCGTTCCAATGGCGGCAGCAGGTCCGGGCGCTCGCGGACGACCGCATTGTAGACGGCGGCGCCGCTCACCAGCAGGCTCCGCCCGCCCTCTGGCGCCGTCTGGAGGCAGAGCAGGGAGACCGCGTCGGCGCCGTCGGCGTGGAAGTTCAATTCGGCATTGCCATAGTGCCCGCGCGCCTGCGGCCCGAGCCCGCGGCCCTTGTCCGAGACGTCGACGACATATTCCCCGATGCGGTTCTGGATCGCGATCCGGCCGAAATGCGACATGAGGCCGACATAGGCGAGCTTCGCGTCGGCCTCGTCGTAGCGGTCGACGGGAAAGCCCGACAGCAGCGCGAAACCGGCGCCACGGTCCACCGCGTTGCGAACTTCGGCCAGGAACGCGGCCGCGCTCGGCAGCGGGAAGTCGGCCGGCCGGACGTCCTTCGGGTGCTTCGCCAGCGCTTTCAGGCCCGGCAGCGCCCGGTCGATATCGTCGATCAGCGCCGCAGGGATCGGGCGGACCCAGGTCCGATCCGGTCCGTAGTCGTCGCGGCCCCAGACTGACTGTCCGGCGATCGGCTCGCCGGCGCACATGCGGTCGCTGGTCCAGGTCATGGTTTTCGCCCCATGGTCATCGCCTCTGTCGCAATCGGTTTGGCCGGCTAAACTAGCCCGCAAACAATACGACCGACCAGCGAGGCCCGCCCAGATGTCCTTCGTTCCCGAAACCGCCGCCGAGGCGCTGCTGGCGCGGCTGAAATCGCACGGCGTCGATACGCTCTTCGCCAATGGCGGCACCGACTTCGCCTCGATCATCGAGGCCTATGCGCGGGCCGGGGAAGCGGCGTTTCCGACGCCGCTCGTCATGCCCCACGAAACCGCCGCGGTCGCCATGGCGCACGGCCGCTATCTCGCGACCGGGCGGCCGCAAGCGGTGATGGCCCATGTCACCGTCGGCCTCGCCAACTGCGTCATGGGCGTGATCAACGCCGCCGCCGACAACGTGCCCCTGATCGTGATGTCCGGGAAGACGCCGATCACCGAAGGCGCGCGCCTCGGCGCCCGGAACGTCCCGATCCACTGGGGCCAGGACCTGCGCGACGTCGCTTCGGTCGTGCGCAGCGCCTGCAAGTGGGAGTACGAACTCCGCTATGGCGAGGAGGCGGAGGCGGTGATCGACCGCGCCGTCGCCGTCGCGATGACGGAGCCGCGCGGGCCGGTCTTCATCGCCCTGCCGCGCGAGCCGCTGGCGGAAAAGCTGCCGCGGGAGGCGGTCAACACGCCGTTGCGCGCCGATCTCTCCGCCGACCCGCATCCCGCGCCTGGCGCCATCGCCAGAGCGGCGGAGCTGCTGGCCGGCGCCGCCCGGCCGCTCGCGATCGCGGGGCGAGGCGATCCCGAAGGCCGCGTCGGCGCCAATCTCCAGGCGCTGGCTGAGAAACTCGCCATGCCGGTCGCCGAGTATTGGCCGACGCGAAACGTGCTGCCGAGCGCGCATCCGCTGCACGCGGGCTTCGAGACATCCACGCTCGTCGGGGAGGCGGACGTCATCCTGGTGATCGATTCGCTGGTGCCGTGGATCATCAACCAGGCGAAGCTTTCCGAAGGAACGAAGGTCATCCAGTTGGGCGCCGACCCGCTTTTCGGCCGCTTCCCGATGCGGGGATTCCCGGTCGACCTCGCCGTCGCGGGCGATCCGGCGGCCGCGCTGGCCGCGCTGATCGAAGCGGCGCCGGACAAGAGCGCGGCCCGGCCCGCGATCGAGGCGCAGTTGGCGGACGACCGCGCGAGCCGCATGGCCAAGGCGGCGGAGGCGTCGAAGCCGATGACGCCCGCCTATGTCAGCGGCTGCGTCTCGGCGGCGCTCGGCGCCAAGGCCGCCATCGTCAACGAGCTTGGCGTGCAGCCGGCCTTCGTCGATACGGCGGGGCCGAACGGCTTCTTCGGTCACTCGCTCTCGGCCGGCCTCGGCTGGGGCCTGCCGGCGGCGCTCGGCGTCGCCCACGCGGACCCGGAGCGGCTGGTCGCGGCCTGCATCGGCGACGGCTCGTACATGTTCGCGAACCCCGTCGCCTGCGGCCAGATTTCGGAGGCGGTCGGCCTGCCGATCCTCGTCGTCGTCATGCATAACGGTGTGTGGAACGCCGTCCGCCGGGCGACGCTGTCGCTCTATCCGGACGGCGTGGCGTCGAAGCAGAACGTCATGTCGATCACCTCGCTCGAACCCGCGCCCGACTATGCCTTGGTCGCCGCCGCGAGCCGAGGCTGGAGCGAGCGGGTCGACGACCCGGTACGCCTGCCGCAGGCGCTCGCCGAAGCGGTGCGCGTCATCCGGGAGGAGCGCCGGATGGCGACGGTCGAGGTGATGGTCTCCTATTGACCCCAAGCGTCTTAAACGAGGACGTCGAGATCCGGCGCGCGGGGGCGGCCGACGCCGAAGGCATCGTCCGGCTGACGCAACGCGTCGCGGCCGACGCGCCGTTCTATCTGGCCTATGACATCGACCCCGCCAGTGGGGCGGAGGTGCTGCAGGCGAAGCTGGCGGGCGACGAGGGCGGGGACGCCATAATCGTCGCCGCGTTGCAGGAGACGATCGTCGGCGCGGCGCTGTTGCGCCGGCACATGCATCCAGCGTTCGCGGGCGTCCTGCAGTTCGCGCTGTCCGTCGATCCGTCATGGCGGCGACGGGGCCTCGGCGCGGGGCTGACGCAGGCCGCGCTCGATGCCGCGCGCGAGGCGGGCGCCCGGCGCGTCCAACTGGCCGTCGTCGACGACAATGCCGGCGCGCGCAGGCTCTTCGAACGGGCCGGATTCGTCGTGGAAGGGCGATTGCGCGCCGCGGCGGAAATTGGCGGCGCGCGCCACGATGTCGTCGCGATGGCTTGCCTGCTATGACGCGATGCCTATGATCTCGGCCACGAACTTCGCCGCTGGAGCGCGCCGCCATGGAGCCGCCTGAAACCATCGAGACCGACGAGACCCGGGTCGCCTGCGACGGCGGCGGCGGGGCGCTTGGGCATCCGCGCGTCTATCTGGAGATGGGGCGGGATCATAAGGTCGACTGCCCCTATTGCGGCCGGCACTTCGTCTTGAAAGCGGATGCGGAAGCCCATTGACCGATAGCCCGACCCGCACGGAACGCGACGCGTTCGGCGAAGTCGAGGTTCCCGCCGATCGCTATTGGGGCGCGCAGACGGCGCGCGGCCTGAAGCTCTATCGTATTGGCGACGACCGTTTGCCGTCCGACGTCCCGCGCGCCTTCGGACTGCAGAAGCTGGCGGCGGTCCGGGCCAATCGTGAGCTCGGCCAGATCGACGAACGATTGGCGGCGGCCATCGAACAGGCCGCGCGGGAACTCGCGGACGGCAAGTTCGACGACCACTTCCCGCTGCCGGTCTGGCAGGTCGGTTCCGGCACCGCGACCAACATGAACGCGAACGAGGTGATTGCGAACCGGGCGAACGAACTGCTGGGCAGCCAACTCGGCGCGAAGGATCCGGTCCACCCGAACGACCACGTCAACCGCGGCCAGTCCTCCAACGACAGCTTCCCGACGGTCATGCATATCGCGACCGTGCTGGCCGCCAAGGCGACGCTTGCGCCGGCGCTCGAAACGCTCAGGCAGGCGCTCGAGGCCAAGGCGGCGGAATTCGGGGAGATCGTGAAGATCGCCCGGACGCACCTCCAGGACGCCGTGCCGATGACCCTCGGTCAGGCCTTCGGCAGCTATGCCCGCCAGATCGAACTCGGCGAAGCCAGGCTCTCGGAAGCGCTGGAGCGGCTCTATCCCGTGGCGCAGGGCGGCACGGCCGTCGGCACGGGCCTGAATGCCGTCGCCGGCTTCGACGTGGCCTTCGCCAAGCATCTGGCGGCGATCACGGATTGCCCCTTCGTCGCCAATCCCAACAAGTTCGAAGGCATGGGCGCGCACGACGCGCTGGTGGAATTCAGCGGCGCTCTGAACACCATCGCCGTCTCCTGCGTACGCATCGGCGATGATATCCGCTATCTGGGGGCGGGGCCGCGCGCCGGCCATGCGGAACTGGTGCTGCCGCACGACGGGCTCACGTCGTCGATCATGCCGGGCAAGCGCAATCCGACGGTCGCGGAGGCGCTGGCCCAGGTCTGCTATCAGGTCTTCGGCGCGCACGCGACGGTGACGCATGCCGGCGCCGCCGGCCGGTTCGAACTGAACGTCGCGAAGCCGATCATCCTGTTCAACGTCTTGAAATCGCTTCAAAACCTGGGAGACGCCGCGCGCCTGTTCGCCGACGACCTGGTCAGCGGCATTCAGCCGAACCAGGAGCGGCTGAAGCGCTATGTCGACCAATCGATCATGATCGCGACGGCGCTCAACCCGCATCTCGGCTACGACAAGGTTTCCAAGATCGCGAACAAGGCGCTCGAGGAAGACATCAGCCCGAAACAAGCTGCGATCGACTTGGGATTCCTCACCGCCGAGGAATATGACGACCTGATCGACCCACGCGACATGTTGGGCCCGTCGCCGGCCGACTGAGGCCCGTCAGTCGTCTTCCTGGAAGCGCTCCGCCGCCTTTTCCTGCTCGATCGCTTCCTGCATGGCCATGTTGCGGATGGCGCGCTGCACCTTTTCGAAGGCGCGAACCTCGATCTGGCGCACCCGCTCGCGGCTGACGCCGAAATCGCGCGACAGGTCCTCCAGCGTCATCGGATCGTCCTTCAGGCGCCGTTCGGTCAGGATGCGCCGCTCCCGCTCCGTCAGGCCCTTCATCGCGGTCTCGAGCATGGTCCGGCGGTGGTCCAACTCTTCCGACTCGGCGATGGCGACGTCCTGGGTCGCGGTGTCGTCGACCAGCCAGTCCTGCCACTCCGCATCGCCGTCCTGCCGCATCGGCGCGTTGAGCGACTGGTCGCTGCCGGACATGCGGCGGTTCATCTGGACGACGTCGTCTTCGCTGACCGCGAGCGTCGTCGCGATCTTCTTGACGCTTTCCGGCGCCAGATCGCCCTCGTCCAGTTCCTTAATTTGACCCTTCAAGCGACGCAAATTGAAGAAGAGTTTCTTCTGCGCGGCCGTCGTGCCCATCTTCACCAGCGACCAGGAGTGCAGGATGTATTCCTGGATCGAGGCGC